>CBDVER010000233.1:0-3671 GCA_965373055.1 uncultured Thermoplasmata archaeon | reverse complement strand
GTCCGTATCCGCATCGGCCGGATCGGTTTCAGTTGTGTCCACCGCCCCATCTCCATCCGCATCCTCATCCCCATCCTCGATCCCATCGTTGTCAGTGTCCGAATCCAGAGGGTCGGTCTTGGTCGTAACGTCGGTATCTGGCTGCCATGAAGGGCCGGTATCGCTTCCCTCAGAGGAGGTCAATCCCATCTCAAGCCCGTCATTGAGGCCATCGCTATCGGAATCCGCATCAAGGGGATTCAACGAATAGCCGGACTCGGTCCCATCCATCACCCCATCATCATCGGTGTCATCGTCATTTGGATCGGTCTCACCAGCGTCAACAGCGCCGTCGCCATCCGCATCCTCCACGCCGTCGTTCAGGCCGTCTCCGTCCGAATCCGTATCAAGGAAACTGGCGACCCCGTCGCCGTCGTGATCGTCGTCGAACCAGAGCCCGTCCCCATCCCAATCCTCGTCAATGGTATCCACCCCGTCCCCATCGTCATCGGGATCGTTCTGGTTAAAAAGGCCGTCCCTATCAGTGTCGATGATGTTACTCTCATACCAATCGCCGATCCCATCCGAATCGGAATCCGCAGTCTCATTTACTGTGTCGATACCGTCCCCATCATCGTCGGTATCCAGGTAATTGGCGGTCCCATCGCCGTCCACATCATCATTGGTGAGGTTTCCATCGCCGTTCGTATCCTCGGCGGTATCGTTTACACCGTCCCCGTCGGTATCAGTTGCCCCGGGTCTAAGTCCACTTGATCCCCAATCATCCTGAAAGACCAGAGCGCTTCCAACAAGAAGAAGAAGCGCGATGATCATTGCCAACGCTCTGGCAGCATTTTCACTTTTCAAATAACGATCCATGGTAGAAGGCCCCCTGTTCAGGCCTCTAATATCTAATATTCCTATTAAAATGGTTCCCCGATAATTATCCCACATGGAATGATCCAGCAGTGTCATTATACCTGAATGGAATAGATGAGGCATCACTTTTTCTGGATCTTCGCCCATGAATCCCTGAGGGTGATGGTCCTGTTGATCACCAACCTATCATCCGTCGTGTCGGGATCGATAATGAAATATCCGATCCTCTCGAACTGGAAGGAGGCCCCGACCTTCTTCTCCCTGACAGAGGGTTCAACCTTGCACCCCTTGAGGACCTTCAACGATCCAGTGTCCAGGTAATCGGTGAAATCCCCCTCCGCCCCAAGCGGGTCCTCCACTGTGAAAAGTTTCTCATACAGGCGGACCTCCGCCTCGACAGCATGTTTGGCGGACACCCAATGAAGCGTTCCTTTTACCTTCCTGCCATCGGGGGCGTCCCCACCTCTGGAATCAAGATCCGCCCTGCATATGAGCTCAACAACCTCATCCCCCTCTTTCACAACATCGGTGCAGGTAACGAGATAGGCATTGCGGAGGCGGACCTCCTTTCCCGGGGAGAGCCTGAAGAATTTCCCTGGGGGGTCCTCCAGGAAATCAGATCTCTCTATGAAGAGCTCGTTGGAAAAGGGGACCGATCGCGTCCCGGCCATGGGGTCTTCCGGATTATTCTTCACTTCCATGAGGTCCTCGTGGTCATCGGGCAGGTTCTCTATGGTCATCTTGAGGGGGTCCAGTACGCCCATTGATCTGGGGCTTGTCCTGTTCAGATCCTCGCGAACGCAGTGCTCCAGTAGTTCGAACGATATGGTGGAATTGATCTTTGCAACTCCGATCCTTGAGCAGAACTCCCTGATGGCGGAAGCGGGGTACCCCCTTCTCCTCATGCCGCCTATTGTGGGCATCCTGGGGTCGTCCCAACCAGTTACCAATTCATTTTCCACAAGCTGTAACAGTTTCCTCTTGGACATCACCGTGAAGGTCAGGTTCAGCCTTGCGAACTCGATCTGTTGGGGATGGTATACATCCAGATGATCGAGGAACCAATCATACAGCGGGCGGTGGTTCTCGAACTCAAGAGTGCATAGCGAATGCGTTATGTCCTCGATAGAGTCCTCGAGCCCATGCGCCCAATCGTACATCGGGTATATGCACCACTCATCCCCGGTGTTGTGATGGGAAGCCTTGAGGATCCTGTATATGACCGGATCGCGCATGTTCATGTTGGGATGGGACATGTCGATCTTGGCCCTGAGGACCTTCTCACCATCTTCGAACTCCCCCTTTCTCATCCTCTCCAGCAGGTCCAGGTTCTCCTCGACCGGTCGGTCCCTGAACGGGCTCTCCCTTCCGGGCATCGTCAGGTTACCCCGATACTTTCGGATCTTCTCTGCGGTGAGGTCGTCCACGTAGGCCTTACCCTTTTTCACCAGGTCGACGGAGAGGTCGTACATCCTTTCGAAATAATCGGAGGCGAAATACAGTCGGTCCTCCCAGTCGAAGCCGAGCCACTTCACATCCTCCTTGATCGATTCGACATACTCCTCCTCCTCCTTGGAGGGGTTCGTATCGTCGAAACGCAGGTTGCATTTCCCCCCGTATTCCTCTGCTATGCCAAAATTGAGGCAGATGGACTTCGCATGGCCGATATGCAGGTAGCCGTTCGGCTCCGGTGGGAATCTCGTATGGACCCTTCCTCCGTGTTTATCGGACCTGATATCCTCATTGATGATCTCCCGTATGAAATCTGTTTTCCTGGGGTCGCCGATCTCCATGATCTCTCACCTGCTTTTGGATTATAATTGCGAAAATGATATCCGCAACTTTTATCGATGTTCGCGATCTATGTGGCCAAAACGTATGGTAGTGCCATAGGTTGCGTTTTGGGCTATAAGGACGAGTTTCTTATAAACATTAGGGCCAAATTTGTTAATCCCCTCTTAAAGATTTTAAGTACTCGCCAACAGGGGTTGGCTCGTGGACCCCATTCAAACTGGTCGGTGCCAGTTAATAAAGAAGTGGTAGCCCCGATCAGACATTGCTGGGAATTGAGCGTTAAGTTTACCTTCCGATCATCTCTTAAGCGCTCAACCACCGTCGAATCAAAATAGGTATCAATTAGATGGTGATTCGACGTGGTCCTTGATCAAATGACAGGGTCATTTGTGAGAGGTAAGCAAAATCTACCGATTTTGTGGCATCAAATCGGGTATATTTATTGTTGTTTAATTGTCGGGGCTACATAATAATTAGAAAAAGATTGGTAGCCCCGACCAGATTTGAACTGGTGACGGGAGATCCAGAGTCTCCCATGCTAGACCGCTACACTACGGGGCTGTACCGTTGGGCCGGATGATTATCCATCGGATATTTATCCCTTCCGGTGAGTGTTTTTTCACATCAAGGAGATGGTTGTTTTATTCATATAATTGAGATAATGATCCGCCGTAGATCTCGAAGCGAAATGGCTCTCCAGGCAGCATCCCTTGAGGGTGGAAGATGGTTCATTATTGGCCCGGATCGCACGGCCCTGCCTGACGATATGCTTATGTAGGGGGAGCGTAATGGGACGGCGATTCACATGGTTGACGAAAGAGAAAGCCAGATACCAATGGGCTTGGTAAGAAACCTGTTCACAGCACTGATGGTATTCGGGATCATTCTCTACGTGGGTTGGATCATCGCCGCCTCCATAATAAATGGCAAGGTCATCATCTTCGACCTTGGGCTCTACTCCATCACCATCCTCATGTTCCTTATGGGGCTGACCGGTAGATACCTCTACGGACTGAAGA
>CBDVER010000232.1:0-3679 GCA_965373055.1 uncultured Thermoplasmata archaeon | reverse complement strand
GAATGAATGTGATGTTGCCCACCTCACCTCCCGACCCTATCACGAAGGAATAGTTTCCATCTACAAGCCCAACAATGGCCTGAACAGGCTCCTCACCCGGTCTCGAGTAGTTGATCTCCACGGACCCCATTCCAATATTATCCTGGGCCTCGACCCTGATCTCGAATTCCCTGCCGATCCCGATATCCTTCGGATAGGATACGTTGATGAGCTCCGGCGGATCGTTGTCAAGTATGGATATGGAGAAATCGAATGGGACCATGACATTTCCCGAGGGATCCATACCGTGGCACGTTATGTTCAGGGGGCCATCCTCATCCTCCGGAGCAGTCCATTCGCCTGCCCAGAGATCGGCCTCGCCCGATGAGAGAGAGATGTTGGTCTTCCCGCCGGGGGTATCAAGGAGCATCCAGACGGCTCCAACCTCTATATTATCCGATATCTCCACCTCGAAGGAGAAGAGTTCCCCCGTGGACCCCACGGTCGGGGAAAGGAGCTCAATGAAGGTGGGAACATCATCGTCAAGCACAGGGATGGCCTTTGAGCTGAACTCGATCTCGTTGCCGTTGATATCCCTGGAGTGGACTACATATTCGATATCCTCCAGGGAATTTTCGGGCGCATAGGTGATAACCGTCCAAATGGCCCCACCCTCCAAGGTCATGTTCAGGGTTAGGTTCATCTGGGAATTGAAGAGGTCCACCCAGGCCTTCTCGATCCCGATATTATCGCTCAATGAGACCTTGAGGGTCAAAGCCTTCCCCGTGTGAGCAACGGTATCGGACATGTCGAAATCCAATTCGGGGAGATCATTATCAATAATATACAGGACATTTAACAGGGTGTTGTTCTGATTGTCCGAGGTGTCCTCTGCATAGATCGCGTAGGAGAGGGTATCGGTCCTGTTCCATGGGATCTCGATCGCCGCATGCACTACGTTGGCCCGGGAGGATGTCATGGTCAGGTTAACGGGCTCATCGTCGCCGATCCAGTACTGCAGCCACACGGACCTCAGCTCCCTCTCATCCCCCACATCTGCAGAGATGGTAAAGCTATCACCCGTGGTGGGCGCTCCGGATGTGATGTCGACGATCTCGGGTGCAACCAGATCGTAGGCCAGGGGAAGCATGTCCCCGGGCCCGTGGGGAACATCCGTATCACCGATCCAGTCCCCGTCGGTATCCAATCCGTCGTAATCGGACCAGAAATTCCCCCCGATGTGGTCCCCACCGATGATGTTGGTTCCAACGGCATATGTCGTGTTCCAGTGATCGTTGATGCTGTCGAGCACATCCGTGTTCATGATCACATTGTCTATGTGATTGTCGAAGATCATGTTATCGGCGGTGTCCCGAAGTTTTATCCCTATCCTGTTTTCCACGATCACGTTGGAGGAGATCTCATTTCCCGAAGAGGATGCTGCATATATCCCCTCTTCGGAGCTGTTGAGGATACTATTTCCCGTTACCAGATTCCCATCGGATGTGTCCATCATCACGCCGATCGTATTCTCCTCCAGGGCATTGTCCGTTATATTGTTGGCATCGGCTTCCACGAGTCCTATCGCAGGTCCCATGGAGGCACTAATATGATTTCTGGATACGTTGAAACCCCCGCTTGTATCAAGGAGGATGCCATACGTCTGGTTCCCGGAGATGAGATTATCGTTGATCTCACCTCCATCCGACAACTTCAGCTCCAACCCGGCCTCCCACGAGTATATCGTGTTGTTCTCAATACTCAGGTCCAGGCATTTCTCGATGAATATTCCCCTTCCGGAGACGTTTATGCGGTTCCCTTCAATCTTCACTCCGGTCACGTCAAGCAGTGAGATACCGGATCCAGCACCACTTATTGAGCTGTTCGTGATCTCGTGGTTGTATCCCGAGCCCAGGACCACCGAACCATCCGATGAGCCCGTGAAGGAGCAGTTTGAAATGCTCACTCGATCTCCATATATCTCAACACCCCTCTCGTTGTCTGTGAACGTGGAGCCGTTGACGGATACCTTATCGATGGTGGAGTGGTCTGTCTCGATCCCAATGTCGTTGCCCGTCAAATTACAATTATCAATTCCTACAGTGAGGACATCGCTCAGATCCATCGCGGCCGTGTTATCCGTGAAGGTCGAATTGGTTATCTGGATATCGTGCGATCCTTGAATAATAATACCCCCAGTGCAGTTGTTGAAGTTCGAATCGTCTATCACCACGTAATTGACGCCGTCTATCGCCATGCCTATTAGTGAATCAAAACATGTTACCTCAGATAGACTGCAGTTGTCACCCTCGACGTACAAGCTGCTTGTGCCAGTAGTGGTGAGACCTATACCGGTTATGTTGACATGGTTGCCCGTGATCCACATTGTAGGGTTGGAGGTCGGTCCTGCGATCTCGGCCTGCCCGGTGAAGTTGGCACTGATGTTAAGCGTCCTGTCAACGCGTACGGTCTCCTGAAATGTTCCATTGATCAGGAACAGGTCATCTCCAGGATCGGCATTGCTAATTGCCGAATTGATATTGGAATACCACTCATTCTGATCCTCGTTGTACACGCTCAACTTCATCATGAACAGAATGGTGCAATATCGGGGTAAATGGTCATCAATGGAGGTCTTACAACTGGTGCTTCCCGTGGATCCAACGGTATGTGTATGACCTCCCGCGGATTTGGTTGCGGTAGAGGTGCTTCCCGTCGATGTTCCCCGGAAAGTACGGGGGCCCGTATCACCGTTGGCGTAGTATGTCGTGGAGTAGGAGCTCGTATGGGTATGGGCGCCATCTGTGGATACAGTATGTGAATGTTGTGGAACCTCGGAATAGGAGTGTTGATGGTCCGTTGACCCTCCCGTAAGCCCTGGCCCCTCACCGTATCCGATCCCCTTGACCATAACATCCATGAGATCAGGAGTCCCTTTCGTTCCATCGCATGCTCCGAACTCCTCCGGTGCATCTGCGCTGAACCAGCCGAAAATTGCCCTCCTGGGCAATTTCCCGTTGTCATCCACCTTCACGATGGGTGCGAGTGTATAATAAGGGGGAAGGGTCGATCCGGTTTCGGTATGGCATTCGGATTCTCCAACTGTGGATAGGGTGTGGGAGTGGGATCCCGAAGAGCTGGTGGTTATGCTTGCGCTCCCCGTACTCCTACCTCTGATCGTCGAACCGGAAGATGCGGATCGGCCGGCAATAAACGTGTAATCATGTCTGTGTGTGCCTCCGGTCGAAAGAGTATGTGAATGGGAGATCGTATCCGTATAGGTGTGATCATGGGTCTTCTCTCCACCTGAGGTTCCCGGGTCCTCCAATTCGGAGACTGATCTGTAAAATCTATCCCTGAGGTCAGGGTAGCTGTTGTTGCCATCACATAGCTCCCAGCCATCGGGGATCAAGGAGATCGGATCTGGCCAGAAAAGTATCATGCCCTCCGGGATGTCATCGGTCCCATTCTCCTTTTGAACGTAGATAAGCTCATAGTACGGGGGCAAATTGGTCGCATAGGAGGTGGTGGAAGAGCTGATGCCGGTGGAACCCACGGTATGTGTATGAGATCAGTCCAAACTGGTCCTCTCGGTCCTGGAACCGGATCCCGATTCCCTTGCCGTAGTGGATAGGGACGCTCGATTTTTCTCCTCGGTATACGAGAAATCATGCGTATGGGCTCCCGAGGATGAGGTGGT
>CBDVER010000231.1:0-3680 GCA_965373055.1 uncultured Thermoplasmata archaeon | reverse complement strand
CATACTGAACCCGGTCCTGTTCTACGAACCCGAGATGCAGGTGGCGGATACTGACAGGATAGACAACACCTATCCCGCAGTGAACTACTTCATGGAGGACATGGTGACCATCGCCGATGAGGAGCTTGACCTGATCGAGATGGTGGGATTCGACGGAAAGAACCCGGGAGATATCGGCAGTACGTGGATCGCCTCCGAGGTCAGGCACATCGACGCGGATGATCCGTACGGCTATGCTGACAAGATAGCGCTCTCGAACTGGGAATACGCGGACACCGCGGTCCTTGCGGTGATCAAGACGGATGATGAGACCCACGAGGAGACCTTCGAGGGGACGCTCGCCGGCGTTACCCCCGACGGAAGGCCAAGATCGGACTCCCTCAGCGGGTCCAAGGAGCCGTCCCCCGTGGATCCCGAGATGCATCCTTTCACGATACCCCCTGATTACAAGTACATCACATCCCAATTGACCTGGGGGCAGAGCTGGAACCCGCTTTCGGATATTACGGAGAGGGGAAAGGACCCCGATCTTCAGCTCTACAGCTCGGAGCTGGGACAGGTGGGTGCAAGCGAGAAGTGGAACGTGCTGGAAGGGGCCTCCGAGGAGATAGATTCCTATATCTACAATGCAGGTGAGTGGCAGTTCGCCGTTACCTACATGCCCACGGAGAACTCCATCGAGATGATGTCCGATCCCGAGGGATGGGGGGGAGTTCCCCTGCCTTCCCAGACCACTCCTGCCGAGCGGGAGGAGTGGATGGAGAACAGGATCCGGAGGGTGATGGAGGATAGGGAGCTCAGGGGGTTGAACCCCGATGCGCCCTTCGACTCCACCATTGAATACACTATAGATTATACGATATATCCGGGGATCGACCTCCTGGAGAGGATCCCCACGCCCTTCTACTGCAGGGATGCCGTGTTCACACTGGAGTGGGGCGACGCCTCCCAGAGCCTTGGTTTGATCCTCAAGGGGCCCTCCGGCGCGGAGATCGCGATGGCGACCGCCCAGGCACAGGGGTCCAGGCAGATCCTGGAGATCCAGGAGCTGGGACAGGGGGATTACTCCATCTCCGTGGTCAACCTGGGCGACAATGCAGAGCCAACCGAGTTCGAGGTGAGCTACGAGTTCAAGCAGATGAAGTGCGGCAAGGAGGCGATCAGCTGGGCCGGAGCGACCAATGCGGCCGTTATCGCCTCGGAGCTGAACGCCCCTCTTCTGTATACGTCCAAGGATGGATTGACCGACGGGACCGGGGATGCCATTAATACGCTTGGGGTGAAGGAGATGATCGTTGTGGACGTCGGGTCGCTGGCATCCTATGAGGTTTACGACAACATCGACTCCCTCAGGGGTTTCCTCCGCAAGGACATAAAGGTGGAGAGGATAACATCATACGACCAGCTCTACGACAGGGTCAAGGAGGGCGCGAACAGGGGCCCGACCGATCTCAATGATATCATATTCACGACCATGAACCCCTGGACGACGTGGGATGTTGTCCCTGAGAGGGATACCTCCACCAATCCCGGAGAGGAGACCACAGGAGCCCTCTTCACCGGGCCCGCGGCGCTTGCCGGGGCCATCCACGGGGCCCCCGTGTTCGTAAACGAGGCACACCCCGAACTCTCCTGTGCACAGGCGTGGCACAATAATTTCTGGATCTACGCATATCACCACAACCGGGCGCCGCCGTCGGTGGCCTGCATGGCCATGACGGGAAAGGCGATCTACAGGGTACTGCAGCAGTATGGATTCGACAAGACCGACCTGCCCGACGAGTACGGCAAGTGCAAGGAGTCGATCATCACGGTCGCGGACCAGTTCGATATCGGCTCCTCATGGGACAGGACATTGGTGGGCGCCGCCGACCCCGGAAGGATCATGGGGACGCCCGTGGATGCCGCGATGTGGATCTCCAGGTCGGGGATGTACCCCAAGGTGATATATGCGAACCCCGGCGTGGATCCCGAGCTTGACGAGCATGACGGCTACAGGATACAGGGCTCAAGCTCCACCCGTATTGCCGGGGCGCTGGTGATCGAGGAGGAGATGAGGGAGACGCAGGTGGCGTTCCCCGTCGCCCAGTCGTGGGTGAGCTATCAGTACAAGTTCAACGAGGTGGCATCCGAATACTGGGGATGCGAGTATACGACCAGGACTGGCATCACTCCGTTCTTCGACAGCTCGTCGGACACCGATCCGGACGGCATCGATATCAATGGCTGCGATCCGGACCTGGATACGTCGGAGGTCGTGCCACATTACCTGGAGGCCACAGGATACGGGCAGGCCTTCACGACAACATTCGAAAGCACCATAGAGAACCTCAACCGCGGGGTCATCATGTGGTACGAGGTCATGCACGGCGGGCACACCCATTCGGGCGCATTGGGATGGTGGGACGAGAGGGGGGCCGAAGAGCCGGAACCCTGGAGGGGCTACGAGGAGGCGGGGATCCCGATCGGTACCAATACCATGAGGCTCCGGGGGGCGACCGACGATCCCGATGTGATAACCATGTCAAAGAGCGTTGGCCTTGATATCACACAGGGATACGGCCCCCAGACACCTCTGGAGATCATCCCGGAGCACCACGACGGCATCATCATAGCGATCGCACAGCAGGGCCAGACCGAGTACAGCGAGGATGGACTCGTCATGGACGAGGCCCTGGAGAACCTCCACTCCATGGGATTCTCCGCCGGAAGCTGCCTGATAGCGAACACTTACCTGCATCTGAGCATGGTACGCCACGGGGGCGTCTTCCAGGTGATAGACCCCTGGCTGACCTCCTGGTACAGCGCGTTCGCCATGGCCATGTTCGCCAGGGACATGTACTACGGACATACTGTGGGTGACGCCTACGAGAGGGGGATCTCACACGTGGGGATAGAGTACCTGATCGACGGCTGGTGGTGGGACATCTTCGAGAACCTGGTCTACTACGGCGACCCCGACCTGATGATGTTCACCCCCAACAACGCCTGGCCGGAGCCGGCTTCCCTGGAGAAAGGGACGGTTCTGGGCGGACATTCTCCCTTCGGCGCGGACGACCATCCCCACGCGCTCACGTCGGGCATTTTGCTTGACATCCTCTTCTTCGGAGCGCTTATAGGTTTGATCGGAGCAGGGGCTTATCTGTACTACAGATGGAAGAAGGGCATGTCCATCCCTTTCATCAAACCTATTACGCCCTCCGGCTGATCGTGGAGGGATGATAAGAGAGGCGGCGGGTCCTTCGCCGCCTAATTTTAATTTCGTTCCTCAATTAATCAAATAAAAAGGTATAATTAACCTCCGGCAGATACGGACATTGTATTGAGATACTGTAGGGGGAATGAAATATGGCAATTATTGGAAGCGGTCTCGTTGGCTGGTGCGGATCTGTGATCTGCTGTCTTCTGTTCCTGGCATTGATAGGAGCGGTGATCTACTTCATCTGGAAATCGTCCAAGAAGAAGAAAGAGGAGAAGAAGGTGGAAGAGGACGACGACGAGGAAGAGGACCCGGAGGAGGGGGAGTTCGAGGACGAGGGCGAGGATGAAGGGGACGACGAAGACAAGGACGAGGATCCCGATGATGATCAGGATGAACCTGTCCAGGACGAACCTTCCACAGATGATGATACAGAGAAGGAGACCGAGGAACCGATGAAGGAGAAGAAAAAGAAAAAGAA
>CBDVER010000230.1:0-3681 GCA_965373055.1 uncultured Thermoplasmata archaeon | reverse complement strand
GGCTTTGGGCCCACCCGGCGTGGCAGGGGCGCGGATATCATCCGTTGTAAAGTACAGCGTGTGGTCGTATGCCGTATTCACCTGCTCTCCATGGTTCCATTCTGCATCCTCTGTATACGAGAGGAGGATGTCCACATCATGCATTGCCATTGGGTCCGACATGTTCAGTGTCTTGTATGGGAGCCACCAGGGCCCCGCCCTTCCCCCGGCGTCGGTCAAGGAGTGGGCCCCACCGAAGTGCGCCGTTTTGATCAGTTGGATCCCATCCGCCTTAACCTCGTAGTCCACTCCTTCCACCGGGCCGCCATCATCCGAATACTCAACGGAGATATCGATAAGATGATACCACTTTACAACCCCTCCACCGAGATCTTCGGTATCGCATGGGGTCTCGTTCGTAGTATTGTAAAGGGATAGATTGGACCCACCAGTCAAGAACGTTCTGAGGTCAGATGGGATGCCCGCATCCACCGTCGAGTTGAATATGTCCGCAGATGAGTTGTCCGCCCTGATGGATATGTTGTCCCTATCGGGCGATATCTGGCAATCCTCCATCCTGAGATATGTATTGTCCATAAGGTACAGGCCTTTTGAAATATTTGAATCAAGGATGGATGTCCCGTTGCTTCCTATGATCAAGGCGGGAGCGGGTCCGACGGTACCGAATGTGAAGTTCTTCCCCCCATCCAGACAGACGACCGCCTGTCCCACCCGATCGAAGAACTCATCAATCGAGGGTTTGTACCTGTAGATGATCTCCTCTCCACCTATGATGGAGTCCTCCACAACGTGGTCCAGGTGGTTCTCCTCCTCGTAGATGGGATAGACCCCCCAGTGATAATCTGCGGAGATGTTGGTGTCATTAATCAGGAGATTGGTGGACCTGTTCATAAGGATGGCATGTTCCCCCGATCCAATTATTTTCATCGTCCTGATGTCGATATTGCGAGACGAGTTGAAGAGCACCGCGGCCCCCTCCGAGCAGTTAATGGTCGTGGAGAGCACACTCCCTCCGGTGGTGCCATCAAAGACCATCGCATCCGTGGGAGATCTGATGTCACAATTGTTCACCGTGAAGGCCGAGCTTCCGCTGATGATCACTGCTTCTGGTGAACTGGATGTGATCGAGCTTTCATATATCGTATGGCCGGCATTGCTTAACCCTGTAAGATGCAATGAGGTGTTATTGGTCCTGATACTGCAGGTCCTGATGTCGAGATCGCCGATGAAGATGTTCCGTATCCCGTATTCTCCAACTATGTCCACATTTTTGATCCACAATTTGGAATTGCTGTCCACGGACCAGCCATCACTCCCGATGATATCTGTTCCATCCAGGTAGTAATAGCCACCCAACCCCGCCAATCCTGTATCGCATTTATAGAAGACAGAATCGTCGAAGCGGAGTGTGTAGCCATGATAGGTATTTCCACCAGAGTGGTGGTGTTCGTTATATGCGCCCACATCGCAGAATGAGATATTGCTCTCCTTGAACCTGAAGACCGCTTCATTGTTCATGTTTTCTGTGGAGGAATTCACCCCCACTTTACACCTTGTTATCGTGGTCCTTTCGATGCTGCTTGCACCACGGGCATCATTCGTCCAGAACCCCGATTCACAATCGAAGATGTTCACATCCTGCACTGTACTGAGCGGGCTGTAGTAATCCTGGGAGATGCCCGCACAACACCTTCCTATATCGGTTCTGTAAACGCCGTTCCCGTAATCGTTAACCATATAATGTATTCCGCTAACGTCGCAGTCCATGATGGTGGTATCCTGGATGGATGCCCTTCCCTTCTGGATGTAGATCCCATGTCCTGTCATGTTGTGGACGTTGCAATTCTGGATATAGAGGTTGGAGGCGTAGGCGCTGCCGCTGATGGATTGCCCTCCATGAAGCCATATTCCTTGATGGGATCCGTACACCTCCACGTTCTTGATCGTATGGTGGAATCCGTTCTGAACCTTGATGGCCGCATCATCCCAGTCTGTGCCGGAATAGGTGTAGCTTCCACCATCTATGGTTGCGGACCTTCCAGAATGATCCGGGGCTCCGCAGGTGATGACAACACAGGCCCTCCACCAGGCGCTGGGCGGGGAGTAGGGCACATCCCATGTGCCATATATCGGTGATGATGCTGATGCTGAGATAGTGAAATCCTCACCTGTGGCGGCCTTGAGGGTCACAGGCTTCCAGAGTATCACCTTTTCATTGTATGTCCCCGAATGGACGACGACGATGTCCGCGGTACCAGCGGCCCTGACGGCGTCACCGATATGGGCGTACGTCTGTCCGGAACCGACGTGGAACTCCACACCGACACCAGGTAGGACCGGATCCTCCTGTTCCTCAAGGGTGGATACGAAAAACGAGGTATTGCCGGATACGGAGATGAGGAGAGAGGCGCACGCAATCAGTGTGATAAGCAATAGATATGGCCTGCTGGATGTCATTTAACGCCCTCCTTTCCTGTACTGTCATTTCGCTATGATATATATAATATGTCTGACCGGGGGCCGGGAGATGGCCAGGGTTTATAGACCAAGATGCAATTTGGAATGCTATTGTGCACCTTGGTCACATTGATCGCGAACATCGGCCATAAGCTCAATGGTTTACGTTCGCAACAATAATATCGGAAAATGGATATGATGACATGGAGAAGAAGAACGCGATATTGATGTTCGTCGGAGTCCTGGTAGCCATACTCCTGGCGGCTTCATTCCTGACGGCCTTATTCCTGGATGATGAAGGGAAGGAGGATACGAAGGATGACGGTATCCCCGAGAACATCGATCCCGATCCGGGAGATGGGAACGAGACCCCTACACTGCCATCGCTCCCTTACGTCGTCCATGATCTGTTCTACACCGAGAGGTTGACATCGACAATGTACTCCTCGATGTCGGGATATTACTGGCTTGTTGTGGATTTGGAGGTGAAGAACAGCCTTGGTCGTGAGTTCATGTGTTCCGCCTTCGTATTCCACGTGGTCACCTCCTCCGGATCATACTCGCCTTCCATGTACCCCGAGTATGTTCCCGGAACGTTTGATGATGGGCTGTTACCATCAAATGAATCGGAGCGGGGATGGGTCCATTTCGAGATACCCGGCATCGAGGACGTTATCAGCCTCGATCTGGTGGACGGCTTTGAGACGGCCAATAACACCCTGAACCTCTCGGACTGGGATGTTGAGATGAGGCCGTGGAGGAGCCCGGTGAGCCTTTCGGTCCTGGAGATGGGAAGGGATGACACCGGCCCGGCTGGTTTTGCATTCTGCGTGTACAGGGCCGATAACGTCGGTGAGAACGTCACGCACTTCGAGGTATGGAAGCTTCAGATGAACACGACGGACGGCATCAAAGACTGCATATTCAATGGAGACCCGGGCCCCTCTGATCTCCACCCCGGTGACAACAGGACCATCAAGGTCTATATCGATATCCCACATGGGTCTGACATCACCCCATTAACGCTGATGTCCCCTTGGGAAGGGATCACGATCTCTATAGATCCTCTCCTATATGAGGGCAAGATCTGAACGATTTTAATAGCTTTCCTGACGGTTTCATGGGAGGGCGCATCCCTTCTTTGATACAACAGGTTGAGCAACTACGTTGGGGCGAATCTGGATATATTGCGTAGTTGCTGAATTGCCTTTTATGACAATGTTA
>CBDVER010000229.1:0-3688 GCA_965373055.1 uncultured Thermoplasmata archaeon | reverse complement strand
CGGCCACGGCACTCCAGTATAATGGTGATCTCCACCTCGTCCGTGTTGATTGGAATTATTCCCCCGTAGCCAAGATCCCCGGACAAAAACTGTAGTGGGATAAGGGTGTCCTCGTAACGGAGTGTTATAACAGGAGCTGTTGCATATGGGAGAAGGTCAGATGGAATGTCGCCCGAGTTAGTCCAAGGCTCCTGATCCATGGAAACGTTAACATTGTAGTGCACCGACCTGAAAAGCTGGATAGGCCCCTCTCGATCGAACACCACCTTATCGTGTTTTTGACCGTAGAGCTCATCCTCTCCCCCCAGTACACATTCAAACATGATGGCGACATCATCGTAACTGGGATCCTGGTCGATCCCCCGGAACAGAAAATCATAACCATCGGTGATATTATCGATATCCCAGATCACTCTACCCTGGTGCCACCCAGGTTCGGATCGATCGATAGCTACACGATACCCTTCATCGGTGGATAACATCGGTTCGAGATCTCCATCGTCCACCTGGAGCCATATATCGCCGATCGATCCTCCTCGGTGTTTTGTAAATGTAATTGGGCCGTCGAATGTGAGGTTTTCATCAAGATCAGGTATCAAAACTGGCCTTCCACCGTAATCCTCAATGATCCATACGGGCCCAATTTGAAACACTATGTCCGAATAGTGAGTGGATATCCCCACGGACAATGTAAACCTCAGATCCCACCTCCCCGAATTGGGCAATCCGGGAACCAGAATTGATAAACGACACCTCCCATCCTCCGCATATCCTGCCCCCAGAAGATATGAATATTCTGAACTTCCATTTGAAATGGTAAGATATGGTAGCCCGTAAGGTTTTTTATCATCGGGAAAGGTGATGGAAAAACGGAAAGGTTCACCCTCTGTAACATTCTCTTCAATGAAGATCTCCATCTCATCGGTCGAGTTCGGCACATAAGGAAGGAACATGATGCCCTCCAGTCCCGATCCATATTCCTTTGGAGCGGCGTCTATCACCCTGGGAAGTGCCATCCCCAATGCGATCAAATTGAATGCAAGAAGGATCAATACAAGGAAGGTGATGACGGCCGAGGAGGCCCACCCTTTTCCCCAGTTGAATGGTTTCCCGATCCGAACAGACATCATCTTCACCAATTGCTGACCCAGCATGATCTGGGCCTCTATCGCCAAGCATATTGATAAAACATTCTTAGACGATCCAACCCAAAAGCATATTATGGCGTCCTTACTATCAGGAATGTTTCAATCGGATAGATGTTGACCATGCCTGAAGGTAAACACGGGATCGACCAGCAGGCCCTTGAGGGCTACGACCCAAGGATATCAAATTGGTTCCAGGAGAACATAGGTAGGCCAACCCAGCTCCAGAAAGAGGCCTGGGATGCCATAAAAAGAGGTGAAAATGTCCTTGGTGCGTCTCCAACTGGCACTGGAAAGACCCTTTCTGCCGTCCTACCCGGGATCGATTCCATAGTATCTGGCAGATGTAAAAGGGAGAATGTTGTGATCCTGTACATATCTCCAATGAAGGCGATGGGCGCTGATCTTGTTAATTCCCTGACCGATCTCTCATCTGGCATCGGTGAGATACCCGGAAAACCTGACATCAGGGGAAGGGGAAGAAGGGCCACACCAGAAAAAAACTCCTCGAAACTCCAGATCGGGTTAAGGACGGGCGACGTGCCCCAGAGCGAGAGACGAAGGATGCTCAAACACCCACCGGACCTCCTCGTCACAACACCCGAGAATCTGCTGTTGATGCTCTGTTCGAAGGCAAGGGACATACTCCGGAACGTCAGGTACGTTATAATCGATGAGGTTCACGAGATGGTGAGCTCAAAGCGTGGTGCTCTGCTCTCATTGAACCTGGAACAATTGAATTTCATGATCATGTCAGGAGGAGGGCCACCACCTGTACGTGTGGGCCTTTCAGCCACGATAAAACCTCTATCAAGAGCGGCAAGATATGTTGGAGGCCAGGATGAAAAGGGGAAAGCGAGACCGGTATCCATAGTACACAGATCAGGCGATAAGAGGATGAAGGTCAGGATCAAGACCCTGATGCGCGGTTGGGAGGATGACCCTGAGATCCATCAGCGTATCACGGAGGATATTGGAAGGGTTTTGGAGAAAAAGAGGGGAGCGATCGTCGTTTTCCATAATACGAGAGCTCGAGCCGAGGAGATGGCCTATTCCCTTATCCAGAACGAGGATAGGGCCGTTGCCCCGCATCACGGATCCCTCAGCCTGGATGTTAGAAGAGAGGCCGAGGAGGGTTTGAGGAGAGGCGATCTTGATGGAGTGATATCATCCACCTCACTGGAGCTTGGCATAGATATTGGCCGCGTAAAGGAGGTGTATCAGATATCCTCCCCAAAGGATCCATCCCGAATGTTGCAGCGCTTCGGTAGGTCAGGTCATGGGATGGGGGAAACCTCGATAGGCGTGATCTATCCCACCAACGGATCGGACCTCATCGAATCCATAGCCACTGTGAACGCGGCCAAGAGAGGGGATCTGGACCCTTTGATATCACCAAAGGGACCGGTGGATGTCATCGGCCAATTCGCGATCGGACTATCGTTATCAGAAGAGGGCATCGATGACAATGAGCTGTTCCACCTCTCCAAATGCGCATTCCCGTACAAGGAGATTCGGATGAAGGACGTGAGGGCCATTCTCTCCCTTCTATCAGAAAGGCTTCGAGTGGCATACCAACCCCCACCACGGCTGTGGAAAGGTCCGGATGGCAGATACAAGCCGAGAAGGGGGACGAGGCAGGCGTTCTACCTCAACTGTGGGACCATTCCGAAGGAGAACAAATACTGGGTTACGGATGAAAGGTCGAAAAAGAGGATAGGTGACCTATCCCGGAATTTTGGTGAAGCGTTGTACGAGGGGGACGTCATCATGCTCGGCTCCAGGTCCTACAGGGTGAGATCCTTCACAGGGTCAAAGATATTGGTTCGGGAAGACCCGGATGCTGCCCCCACGGTCCCATCCTGGACAGGGGAGGTAAGGTCCAGGCCTCTGAACGTCGGAAGGAGAATCTACGAGATATATAAAAAAGATATTAATTCGTGGACTGGCGATCAAGAGGGTGGGATAGAGCTAACGATCGACGATCGGGGTTTGGATATCCTTGAAAGCCTGCTCGATCATCAGAAAGAAGGATCTCTGACACCTGCCAATAATCGGATCCCGGTAGAACAGGTGAAGGCACGCAGAGGGCGGTCCATCTACATATTCCACATTCCACTGGGGCGTAAGGTCACCGAGCCGTTGGGGCGTGTATTGGCATATGGGATCCGCAGGAACATCGGTGCGAGGGTGGATTATATCGCAGGTGACGATGGCTTTGCGATCTCCTCCCCCACTCCGCTGGAAGAACAGGAGATAATACCGGCTTTTGGAGGTAACCAATTTCACGACCTCGCTCTGAGATTGATCTTCACCTCCAGCATGTTTCGGTCCAGGTTCACCAACTGCCTGATGAAATCACTGCTTGTTCTCAACAGGTTCAGGGGCAAGGAAACAAGTCCAACCTACAGAAGAAAACGGGTCGAGAGGCTTATCGATCTATTAAGGAAGACCTGGTACGCCAAGGATAGGATCAAGGATCATAACGATCCGCTGACCGGACTTCTACTTCTGGGTGATGAGGCGGTGAAGGAGGTTCTGAT
>CBDVER010000228.1:0-3726 GCA_965373055.1 uncultured Thermoplasmata archaeon | reverse complement strand
TCCTCACTTTTCCTGATGAAGAGATCGTAACTATTCCTTTTAGATCGAGGATCCCCGCATATCTTCTCAGTTTTTGGAGGCGTAGTCCCGTCTCCTGAAGAAGTATATCTTCCGCCATGTACCTGACATCAAGGAGCTCGATTATAATCTTGATCTCCTGCCTGTTCAATACGAGACGCCCGTCCACGAAAGAGCCCACGGTGGGATAGAACCGAACGTATCTTCCCACGGCTATCGACCTTACGTCCGCTGAGTTCTCAAGATAGGAGAGTGTGGCCAATATCTCTCGACGCGTCAGTGCAAGCTCATTGAATATCTCCCGATATCGTATTCCTGGTTTGTGTTGTATTATGGGTATAAGGTCATTTTCGCGCACGTTTCCCCCAACGAAGATCTTCTTCTGGATAGCATATGATGTTCTCTCGATAGAGAGAAGTGTGATCAACAATGGGATGATGATAAGGAGAATTACAGGGAAGATCAACAGGGTAAAAGAGGTCTCTTCCCCACCATCATCATACACTTCCGAGATAGTCATGGTCGTGTTGATATGCCTACCATCGATATCTGCCTCAAGATACACGGTAATCGGATCGTTCAAACCTCGAACATCCACGGAGAATGGTTCGGTAGACCCATTCTCACGAGGAAAGTTCACCAATATACCGTCGTGATCGATCAGCATCAATGAAATTGAGACTACAGGACGTGTGAGGTTGAGGATAGAGAAGGTAAGTTCCAATCTCCTCTCATTCAGATGATAGGTGGTAATTGATATCGATGGGTCTCTCATCAGGTGATCCGGCATGACAGAGAGGTTCCAAAGTATCCGCCTGACACGTTTGGTGGAATCTGAAATGGTTATGATAACCTGGTGTTCGCCCGAGTCGATATTCCATGGAACACCGGATAATGTATTGTTCCCATGATCCGGAACCAACCAGTAGGGGAGGCCTTCGTAGGTGTGGTTCACGGTCCCTTTTCCCATTGCATTGATGGTGAGTGAAAATAGCTGGTGTGAATTGATCTCAGTGGGAAGAGAGGTTAGCAGATCAAGGGGGGGATCTATTACATCTATCCGTATAACCGAAGAGTTCATCCCACCATGACCATCGAAAACTGACACCTTTACGTAATGTGTTCCAAGTTGTGATCTGTTCGGTGACCAGGATAGGAGGCCGGAAACAGGGGCTATGGTTACGCCCTCGGGACCTTCCACGGTGTAGAATGTCAATCCATCTCCTTCATACGGGGAGAAGATGTCGATGGAGATGGTCTCATAGATGTCGGTGGTAACGTCACCTGGAGCTTTTATTTCTGGCTTTGAATTGATAACCTCGATCGACCATGAGGCTTTTTTCATTATATTTCCTGGATTTGTGACGATAAGGTCCATGGACCAGATGCCGACATCCCTGTTCGTGGGAATGCCGTCGATGAAACCTTCATTGTGGAATGTCATCCATGAAAGGTCCTGTGGGCCCGTAGAATTGAATTCCATCCGGGTATCTGATACAACGCCTGAGATCCCGATATCGAAACGGAACTCCATACCCTCGAGGATCTCATACGGTCCGTCCGGGAGTTCAATGGTTGGGATGGGTATGGTTACGGAATATCCGGACCTCCATTCCGTGATATGCTCACCATCCGAAAGCTTCAGGATGATCTCACCTGATCCAACATCAACATCCGATGGTGTGCCCGTGAGTTTCCAATCGTCCAGCGTCATCCATGCCGGTATATACTCTGTAAACAGGGTGACCTCCCCCCCGTCCGGATCGAGGCCTGATATATTGATCTCGAAGGGTTCATCCACGTGGAAGGTCAGCGTACCCGTTGGGACTTCGATAAAAACGGGCGGGTCGTCCCTCCATACGTTTCCAAAGACCGGGATACTCTTCTTGAGGTCTCCGTATCTGATCTCTATCGTATCATCAGGTAGTGAATATATGCTCCTGTCGTGGATGGATCCATTGCCCAATTTGATCTCACCAAGGAAAAGTCCTGAGGACCTCGATGTCTCCTGGAGAAGCTTGTATGTTGTCCTGTTGCCGTTTGAGATAAGGACCCGGGCAATATCCTTTGTCTTGGACGATCGGTCCGCACACCTCAACCATAAAAGAAGGTCCTCACCATCCTGAATGTATGGGACACCATGTTCTGACTCGCGGGAAAAGAAACCAAGCTCCTCTCCTTCGCCAGGTGGGATGTTAACGGTGAGATCAAGCGTGAACAAGTTCGTACCTGATGAGATGTGCAACTCGGGGAGAAGGTCACCATCAGAGTCCAATGAAACGGACATGAAGGTCCCGAGAAGGCCATCAGGAAGGTCTCCGATGATATATGAATCAGAGTTATCTATGCTGATATCTGCCGATCTACCCGGATCGGAGAAAAAGGAATAGAGTATTCCCCGCCCTCCATCGTGATATGGATTGGATATGAACAGGTCGCCCGATCCGTCTCCGTCTATATCGTCGATGATCAAATTGATCGATCCATTCAGGGGGTCATCAACATCTCCAAGTATATTAACATCAAGGTCGGAGTGGTTTATAACACCAAAGTCGATAGGTGAGAAAAGTGTGGAGACCGCACCATTAGGGGAATATTGTGGTATGTGCAAGATCAGGTCATCCCTACCGTCATAGTTCCGATCACCGGCAGTTATATCTGAGATATTGAACCCAAACGATATATCGATCTGCGGATCTTCAATATGGTCATCATATATCGATATGGAGGATATGCCCGAGGGCGAGGATAGGATCATCAGTTCCTTCACCCCATCCCCATCGATGTCACCACAGGTGATGATATCCGGGGCATTGGAAAATGGCATCTCACGAGGAGGTGATCCAGGGTCCGGGCCGTAATATATGAAAATGGAACCATTGCCGTAGGTCACGATATCATCTAGATCATCTCCGTTCAGGTCGAACACAGCAAGTTTGGAGGAGCAATTGAGTATCTGTGTGTCAGAATCCTCACTGGACATATTGTTCCAGATATCTCTTCCCATGTAGATCCGGAGGCATCCCGACCCATTCAAGATAATAAGTTCAGATATACCGTCCCCATCGATGTCACGATCCGCGACAACAACAGATCCGAAATAAGATCCGTTGGCTGTAGAGGTTATGAAGATCGGCTGATGGTTGGATCGACTTGAATACAATGCTACGGCTCCAGAGCCGTTTAAAAGATCGGGATAAGATATGATCAGGTCGTATAGGCCGTCCCCATCCATGTCTCCCACATATTGAGCTGTATTGCCTGCAATGGGGTAAGGAAGGGTTATGGACCCTTTGGAGGCTTCCAGGACGGTGTCGTCCTGATGTGGTAGGATAAGTGCAGTGTCGGCTGGAATGAAAAAAGGAGAGATCATCAGACATATCAGGAATATCGGGTATCTCATTTCAGACCTCAGGCTTCAATGGTTCCGATATATTTATTCTTTGATATCAGGCAGGGAATAATAATCATATTTCGCGTTGAAATTCCATCTGGAAAAGGTTTAATTAGAACCTGTCCTTATGTAGCAAATCCCGCAATGTACATCATTGATGGGGCACCAATAAAACCAAGTTAACAGCGGGGTGGGGTAGCCAGGATATCCCGTCGGGCTCATAACCCGAAGACCGATGGTTCAAATCCATTCCCCGCTACTTTTTTATTAAGAAACAATCATAATAAAAACCTAATAAAAAAGTCCGGAAAATC
>CBDVER010000227.1:0-3776 GCA_965373055.1 uncultured Thermoplasmata archaeon | reverse complement strand
GGCCATCTTGTCCAAGGAGTATCTTCGAAATATCCCGGTCTATAGGGTCTGTCGTTTCCTGTACGGGAGATGGAGATCCCCTTTTAATAGGAACACCCGCAAGCCATGACAGCACGTTTTTACACGCTTGGCTTTCATCGTCCACAATATGGTGAGATACTCCGTTGGGACCCATGATGTGTGGCCCTCCAAGCTCGCGATTGCTGGAATAGACATCATCGCCACCGTAGAGGGAGTTCAAGGCCCTGTAGCCGGTCAATATGATCTCCGAGTTACGGGTCTGAATGATACGTTTCAACAGTCGGACATTGTAGGCTATGATCCCTGTGCATGTATCGGTTACAACGGCCATGGTTGGAACACTGTGATAGGTAAGTGAACATGCCCGTGCCATCATTGCAGAACCGGACAGATTCTCGAAATTGATCAGGGGATACTGTTTCTCGATCGAATCGATCACCCACCGGACCTTTTCTTTCGTGCCGGTATTGACCGTAGTTCGATGCGCGGTCATCCGGTCTTTGAACCTGTTGTAGGTTGTATCTGAAACATAGAGGTATTCCTCTGCTACATTTATCCCTGGCAGGCCGCCAAGAATTGAAGTGATGATATAACGAGATCCGTTGTCTGGATCAAGGTGGCCAATAACAAGTGGTTCCAGAAGGGAATAGGTTTTTTGGTCAACAAAGAAAACATCCTGCACGTCATCATATGATAATCGCTGGGTCACTATCGTTGCCAGGCCTATACGGGCACCGCTCCCTTCCGCAAAATATACAAATGGAATGCCCTCGTCACGGGCCATCCGGGCGGATTCCGCAAAGAGGATATCCTCCTCTATGGAAACCGACCCTCCCTTGTGTGTCATATCCCCGGAAACCACGATCAATTCCCGGCCTGTTTCCGCCTCGGGTGATCTGATGCTGACACGCCATGCCACAATTGACATATCGTTCTCACCTGCAGGCCTGTCGATCGAAACCAATCTCCCTTCCGGATCGGTTACCATCTCCTGAGCGGTCAGTATATCCTCCGGCATCTCTTTTCCAGAGGAGGACCATATGCTTTCCAGCTCGTTCTTCAAGAGTGAGAGCCTGTCATAGACGTACGCGTTCCCTTTTTGGCGGCGGAATACACGCTTCTTGTCCACATTGTTCATCGGTTTGATCAGTTCGCTCAGGGGCATCCATTTATTTTCTGATCGTGAGTGGTCCGGTTCCCTGTGTTGCCTGACGTACTCATTGTACGGCATGAGCATATGCGTCCTGTCTTTGCCGGAGTTGTCTATCACGAATTCCTTCATCTGGGTGAGCAGTCCGGTCGGATTGTCAACCACAAGGAGCATATCGATACTCTTCCCGGTTGCCTGCCATGAATGGAGACGTCCCCGTATTTCCAATCTGGTAAGGTCAACATCGGCGTACTCGCTCATATGCTGGTTCATCCGTTTGACGATCTTCTGATACTCCTCAAAGGATAGTTCTATCGGTTTTGCAAATGCCAGGTAGATCTGATTACTGTGAGACCGTGCTCCTGTTGCAGCATATGAAACCCGCAGATGCCGCAGCGAGCTGGCAAACGCCTCTTCCGCTGCCGGGAAGGATGGCCCATCGCGGCCCATGGTGATCTCGGAATTCCTTATCACGGTACGAACGAAGATCCGGTTCTCGGTATCCGGTAACTCCGGACCGCGCGGATCGGGTATGCGATGATGGAAAATATGTATGAGAGGATCTGCAGATGGCAGCTTGACGATGTTCGATCGAAGGGATTCGAGCTGTTTCAGATCGAGCAGATATTCCAGGGACGGATGAAGGTTCCTGCACAGGGAATCCTCATAATACAGGCTGCTACCATCCTCCACGGGTCGGAAGGTAAAGAATCCGGGTGCTTTGTCATGAGGGGTTTGAACCACGAATGTGACACGTCTGAGATATTCATCCGGCAGAACCTTATTCACTATCTCCTTGAGGTGTAGTGCCAGTTCATCGCTGCTGGTGATATCTTCGGGCCACTGGACGAGCAGTTCAAGAACATCTCCGGTGTGATCCATCAGCTCCGGAGATCCCTCCCAGAGCTGCTGAAGGCGATCATACATGCTGATCAGGCTTTGATCGATATTCTCGCCGGGTTCGACCAGGCTGACTATTCCAATACGGTCCCTGTCGATATCAGCATCATTGAAACGCCATACGTAGAGCCTTTTCCTGTTCTCGATATGTTCATATTCGCAGGTAAGCCTCCTGTGTCGCCGATAGGCCCGCATGATGATCAGCTTTCCCGCTATCTTGCGGGCATAACCCTTGCCAGTTACGAGATAATTGATCAGCTGGGATACCATCGATTCCGTGGCAGCCATAATATTCTTCATCAATTCATTCTGAAGGGAGAGATCTCCCGACTCGTTTGCCTTGACAATTTTTTTCATGACCTGATGCAGGTCGATCGGTTGCTCGCGGAGTGGGTGTATCAGATGGATCAGCTCTTCCGCACGAGTGGACAGGTCGTGATAATTATCGGAGTAGCCCAGGTCTGTCAACTTTTCCAGATCGGATACGATGGATTCAAAATCCATTGAAGAGATGGGTGAAAGCAGCGCAAGTAGTACCCCCTTCTTCGAGGGGAGGTTCGCGTGAGATCTTGCAAGATCATATTTCTCCACACCCGTCATGCCGGCCTCCTTATCTGCAATGGCCAGCCCGTCTGAAAGAGATATGGACCCCTTGAAGAATTGTTCATCCCTGTAGAATGCAGTTACCGTATCGCGGACGAGGGTTATCCACTGTCCATCACTGAATCTTTCCTTCATATCGGTGATCTCTTCTTTCACCAGGTCTAAAAAGTCATTTGAATACTGATAACCGCGCATGATATTGCCGATCACTGTCCTGAGATCATCATTATTTATGCGGATATCCATATTACCATTTTCGGCCCACTTTCTCTCAAGTTTGGAGGAGAGATCTGTGGCATCATGCGTGAACTGCAGGCGGGATCCGTTTTCTTCAAGGTCACCTCCGGTGGTGGAAGGTCCTCCTTCCACATTCTGTTCTTCCGAGAACTTCAGGAGCGGTGTTCCAGCCTCAACAATTGAACCTGCATCGACGAACACATCTGCGATGGCGGCGACCCGGGGAGAATCCAGAGATGAGATCATTTTCATGGCCTCCATGGTGAATAAGGTATCATTCAGACCAACCGACTGCCCCGGCTTGACATCAACAGAGGATATGATCCCTGCCAGAGGGGCCCGAAATACGTCCGGGTCAAGATCCCTCTCGAAGGTGATATTATGCCCTCCAACTTCGATATGGGTAATGGAGGTCTCATCCGTACGGTATACCTGGAAGACGGTCCCGCCATATTCCATCAGGAAACGGGACGGGCCCAGCTGTTCCCAGAACCGGACAACGATCCGGTCGTTGTCAAGGATCAATTCATAGAGCTCGTCTGCGATCTCACGGACAATGACCGTATAATTATGCTTGCCGAATTTCACACGGGTCAGGGCGATATTCGCAAGTAGTCTGGGAGGTATCGATCGGGATGATATAAGATTCGCCTGGAATTTATCTGTTGACTCTGCCTTCTGGAAGAGATATTCGAGTATGGCAACTGCTGCCAGGCCCAGTTCTGGCTGCACATCGGAACCGCCGAGGGATGCACCTACTTTTGATTCTGCGTCATCGAGTCGTTGCTTGAGCCAGTTAACATGTATGCCAGAGCTGTCAATATATTCTGCATCCTGCATGATAGCGGATGAGAACTGCAGGGTT
>CBDVER010000226.1:0-3791 GCA_965373055.1 uncultured Thermoplasmata archaeon | reverse complement strand
ACCCCATGATAAGGCCTATATCATATCATAGATCCCTGTGATCCTCGGGGAAGTTAACCGCTTTCTGTATCGTCAGGGCATCTCTCGTGCTTGCCACATCGTGTACCCTTACTATCGATGCGCCATTCCGGACAGCGATCAGTGCAGAAGCCAGGGACCCATCCGAACGATCCTCCACCTCCTGCTCCAATACCCTTCCGATAAAGGATTTCCTGGAAGGCCCCAGCAGTATGGGGCAGCCGATATCGTCGAACCTGGACAGCTCCCTGATGATCAACAGGTTGTCCCACACCCTCTTTCCGAAACCTATACCGGGATCGATCCATATCCTGCCCTTGTCCACCCCCAGCGCCGTGAGGTGTTCTACCCTCTGCCTCAGAAAGTGGTGGACCTCATCCACAACGTCATCGTAATGGGGCCGGAGCTGCATGTTGCCGGGATCACCTTTCATATGCATGACCACAACAGTTGCTCCCGAGCTCACCGCCAGCTCCTCCATACCCTCACCTCGCAGGCCGTTCACATCGTTCACTATCGAGGCGCCGCAGGATAGGGCCTTGTCCGCTACCTCAACATGCCTGGTATCTATTGATATTGGAATATCCACTCTACTTGCCAGGGCCTCGACCACGGGGATCGTCCTCCCGAGCTCATCCTCGATCGGGACGGTCTCGGCGAAGGGACGTGTGGATTCCCCACCGATATCGATTATATCCGCACCCTCCCTGGCCATCTGTAAACCCCTCTCCACGGCCAGGTCCGATCCATTGTACTCACCACCATCCGAGAAGGAATCAGGGGTGACGTTCAATATGCCCATGATCAATGGGGGATCAAGTTCGGAGAAATATGATCGGTCAGGAGAGCGGGCGATCCTCCTCAGGGGTTCCATCGAGATATCCAGTTTCTCACTTCTCATCATCCTCACCCTTGCTTGTCCTCAGTGGACACTTTGGGTTGATGCATGCGTTGTAAGGTGGTTTGCCACGCCTGTAGAAGGTAACTATAGGGGATTTGCAGGCGGTACAGCTCTCCTTGGTGAAGTCGATCTTCCCCCTTTGAGGAAGCGGATAGCTCCGGGAGCAGTTCGGATGCATTGAACATCTGACATATCTCTTGCCACGCATGGACCTGGTCACCAGCAGATCATTATTGCACCTTGGGCAGGTCCCGGCAATATCCTGGATCATCAGGGCTGATGAGATCTCCCGTCCAATGGCCTTCTTCTCCCTCTCCATGACCTCCAAAACACTTTTCAGCATCTCCCTGGACTCCTCGAGCACCTTCTCCTGGGAGAGAGAACCCTTGGATATCCGTTCCATATCCTCATCCAGCCTGGATGTCATATCGGGCTCGCAGATAAGTGAGGCGTGGTTTTCCAGGGCAAGGATCAACGCCTCCCCTGAAAGTGTTGGCCTCGGAGGAACCTCGTCTATGTACCTCCGATCGTAAAGTTTCTGAATGATCTCATGCCTGGTGGATTTGGTACCCAGTCCGAGCCTCTCCATCTCCTGGATGAGACCACCCTGGCTGAACCTTTTGGGAGGTTTGGTCTCCTTGGACTCAAGTCTTACATCCTTTACGTCCACAAAGGACCCTTCAACCAACTCGGGAAGGATGGACTCCTTGACCCGGGATATGGTGTACACCGACCTCCAACCGGGATATATCATCCTGATGCCGGATACCTTGAAAACCTCCCCACCAACATCGAGCTTCACGCTCTTTATCATCTTTCTTGAGGGCTCCATCAACGTCGCAAGGAACCTTCTGACCACCAGGTCGTACAGCCTGTACTTCTCGGGCCCTATCTGATCCTTTGTAATATATGCGGTGGGATAGATCGGGGGATGGTCAGTGGTCTCCTTCTTGCCGCGGGTGGGCGTGATGCTGGATCCCTCCAGGATCGAATCGGCCGATACCCTGTAAGGGCCCTGTGCAAGCGCTTGAACGGTCTTTCGAATATCCAATCCCCTGGGATATACCGTATTGTCCGTCCTTGGATAGGATATGTAACCTTTGGTGTAAAGGTCCTCCGCTATGGACATTACCCTGGACACGGACATCCCCGTCGAGTTCGCCGCCTTGATGAACTCCGTGGTATTGAAGGGGATGGGGGGCTTCTCCACCTTCTCCTTCTGGGACACCTTGACGACCTCTGCCCTGTCGATGTTCTCGACCCTGGCAAATATCATATTCGCCTTCTCACCGTCGAATATATCGCCCGCGGAGTGGCTGCCCGGGAATCCCATACCCCCCTTCTCGAAATCACCTTCAATATTCCAGTAGGGCCTGGGTTTGAAGGCTTTTATATCCTTCTCCTTGTTCACGATGATAGCCAATGTAGGGCTCTGCACTCGGCCGACCGATAGAAAGTCATGTCCAAGCCTATTTGATGCAAGGGATATGAAACGTGTGAGGGTGGCCCCCCAGATAAGGTCCATCACCTGCCTGGTCTCTGCTGCGCTTGCCAGGGCCTCATCGACTTTCACGAGGTGGTGGAAAGCATCGGTAACATCGGAGTGGGTCAGTGAGGAGAACCTGACCCTGTGGGCCTCCTTGACCATCTCTTTCCCAACTGCATACTCCACTGCCTCCACCCCGATCAGCTCCCCTTCCCTATCGTAGTCGGTTGCAACGTAGATGCTGGAGGATTCCTTGGCAAGGGATCTCAGGATCGGTCCGATGGACCTTTCAGAAAGTATCTTTATGGGTTCAAGGTCCACCAGCTCTGCCGGGTTTATGCTTGTCCAGCTGTTGTACTTCTTGGGGAAATCCAGATTCATGATATGTCCCCTCAGCCCGATAGCGCAGGCATCCTCCCCCTCCCAGTTGAATCTGTATATGGATACCCTGCCCTTCTTCTCCGTTTTTGCTCTATCGCCACTGAGAATACCCGATATTCTCTTCGCTGCGTTATCTTTCTCACATATGATCAGACGCATGGGTTCACCATAGGGAGCTGGGATTATGAGGCATATTATTAAAACATTTGTACAGGGGGGCAACACGGCATTATCTTCGATCAGAGATCATCGTAGATCTCAAGGACCTGTGAGATCCTCCTCAATCGGATCAAGTTGGGATGGTCGGGTATGAAAGGATCGTAAAGCCGCTTTATATGGGGTCTGGGGATGTAGATGGCATTGATACCAGCCTCCAGGGATGGCCTGATGTCGTGCATATAGGAATTGCCCACCATGTAGCACCTTTTGGGATCCCTCCCCCTGCAGATCCGTTTGAAGACATCGGGCGTCTTCCTCCTGACCATGTGAACGTGCCTCTCGTCGAACCATCTCGTTATCTCAAGCCGGTTCAGCTTCCTCCATTTCATCTCATCGTTCAATACGATATTGATGGTAAGCATGTGAAGGGGGATCCTGTCTGCCCTGATCCGGTCCAGTACCTCCTCTGAACCTTGAAGAAGGCCTCCAAGGGGCGGGGGGAAAGACCATCCCGTCCGGTATAACCAGGTATTGTAAACCGAGAATCCGGCCAGAGTATCATCGAAATCGAAGATGAAGAACTTTCCCATCGACCCCTCGAAAGATGTGTATCTATTCAAATCTTTCCGGGCCTTCAATAATTGATAATGAGATAAAATTGGAGACGTTTTTCGTAGGACCATCATGGATTGTAACTTTCCAGAAGATCCATTATAGTAGCTGATATGATATTCATTTTAAATATAGTGCACACTCTGAAGTATGCACTATATGTAAAACCCCCATGATAATTACATTATATCCCAATATTGACAGATCTAATATGATCTGAACCGATACTTTCTG
>CBDVER010000225.1:0-3802 GCA_965373055.1 uncultured Thermoplasmata archaeon | reverse complement strand
CCTTCTAACCACGAAATCACATTCATTGGATCCTCTGTGGAAGAATATATCCCCCCCACCCCTCCTAAGGGCAAGATAAACGATATTCTCGAGAAGTCTCCCCTGATCCTCTGTCGGCCTGAATCCGACAAGTCTGGCCAGTGCCGGATCTATAAAATATATTTTCTTGTTGTAGTATATCTGTTTCTTCAGGGAATGATCGTACCTGTTGACCAGGAAGTTCAGATAGCTGTTCTCCATGTATCCGAAGTACTCTTTCACAGTTGTGGCACTTGAGAGCCCGGTCATTTTCCTGACATTGTTGTAACTCATCTCCCTGGAGATGTTGCTTGCCGCATAGAACGCAGATTCTCTCAAAGGGATCTCGGATGTCAATCCATATCGTATTATGATATCGCGGTAGAGTATATTCTGATAAAGCGACTGAAGGTACTCATCCCTTCCTGTTTTCAGGTACTCCGGAAATCCTCCATCTCTCATGTATTCGGAGAGGTTCTTCCTCATCATGCTCTTTTTTTGCGATGTCATTCTATCGATAGGTCCTATCTTGACACCTTTGAAGGAGAGGTACTCCTTGAAAGAAAATGGATATAGCTCCAATGTGACGCTCCTTCCCGTCAAGTGCGTCCCAAGCTCCCTGCTGAGCATTGTTGCATTTGAGCCTGTTACCACCACTTTCATCCCCTCATCATGAAGCCTTCTAACGAATCTCTCCCATCCTTTGATGTTCTGAACTTCATCAAGAAGGAACACATCTCTTTCCCCGAACAGCTCTATCAGGAGGTTGTGAAGAGGTGCGAGATCGGAAACGGTCAGTCCGATGAACCTTTCATCATCGAAATTAACATAGTAGCTACCATCATCTTTCAGGGATCTGAGAATGGTTGATTTTCCACATCTTCTGATCCCGGAGATTATCACTACAAAAGGAGTTTCAAGGAGATCGTTCAACCTCTCCATCAGAGAACGTTCCACTATCTCCTCTTCCCGTTTCCTGTCCTGGGAGATCAGTACATCTTTCAGAAGCTCACGGTCCTTATGACCTTATTTCATTAAGTCTTTAAATATGTTTGGCCTATTAGAGCAATATATTGGCATATATTGTGGTCTGTCAGAGCAAATATGTATTGGGTGGATTTGAATCTATGTTCACATTCGGAGGGCAAATTTTTAATGGATAATAATAGGGTGGGATAATCGGGAGGTCAGGGGAGCGGGAATACAATTATCAAACGTCTTTCGCATGCAATTCATCAAACGCCCTTCGCACGCCCTTTAAATAGTATATGACTAGCATTGCACAAAATATACGGTGAAAAAGGGCGGTTGCTCTTTGATGAGCGATCGTGTTAAAAACGGTGTCTGGCCCTATAGAATATCAAACGCCCTTCGCATGCGAAAGATGTCAGATATGGTCCGGTGGGCCCGTCTGTGTTATCCACCTCGTAGATGACCCAGAGGTTCGCCCGATGTTCAAGATCGTTTTCGGGCTTGGAGATGAGAGAGGTGATCTGAACTCAATTAATAAACGATGACCCTGTTATATGGTGCGGGGGAATCAAGATCAGAAGCGTTACTATTTTCCTTGCTTTCATGCTGGTATTCACATCCATTTCAGCCGTGGATCTGTTGTTCGACAACGAAATGAAATTTCCCGTGGATGAAGTTTCGGCTTTTTCAGGCGGTTCAGGAACCAGGGAGGACCCCTACCTGATCTCAAATATTACTGAACTTCAGAGTATCAATGAAGATCTCTCCTCTCATTATATCCTGACACGGAACATTGACGCATCCGAGACCTCATACTGGAATCAAGGGAGAGGCTTTATCCCCCTCGGTTCGGATATATCACCGTTCACCGGAGAGCTTGAAGGAAATGGGTTCCATATCAGGAATTTGCTCATTAACCATACCGGAAGATTTGTGGGTCTGTTCGGTTATATCGCAGAGGAGGCGATCATCAAGAATCTCACTTTATTCGACCTGTTTGTCATAGGAATGTATTATGTCGGTGGTATTTCCGGATATTCAAACGGAGATATCATAAACTGTAGGGTTATCAAGTCTCATAATCCGGAGGATGAACTCCCATCTGGCTGGAGAGAACGAGGAGTTGGTGATTATCATTATAGCTGCGGCATATTATTTGGAATGGACTATGTTGGTGGGATCGCCGGCTACAATACCGGAACGATTTCAAATTGCTCGGTTTCTGCAGATGTAATTGATCTGGACTGGAAGCTCGATGAGATCTCCAGAAATAACAACATCGATCCTGCCAGATCGAACAGTGAACCTTTAAACATATCAACGGCTTCAGAATGGATCGGGGGGATCGTTGGTGTGAACTCCGGAGGGTCCATTACGTATTGTTATTCGGAAGGATCCGTTTCAGGTGAATATAATATCGGAGGTATTGCAGGGGATAACATCGATTCCGGGACTATCGGATATTGCTATTCGACATCTGATCTTTTACATATTAACTTAGCGGGTCGTTCTGCCGGATTGGTGGGTTACAACGGTCCAGGGAGTCAGGTTTTTGAATGCTACAGTGCAGGTCGAATAGCTGACAATGAGGTCACCGGAGGCCTGGTATCCGTCAATGATGGAACGGTATCGAACTGCTTCTTCGATCATGAAAAAGCTGGAACGACGGATTCTACCGGAGGGATCGCAAAGAACACAGGCGAGATGATGAACAGAGCTACATTTACAGGGGCTTCGTGGGACATGGTCAATGTATGGGACATTGACGATTCGAATTCATACCCGTATTTTAAAAGCCATCGGCCCGGATCTATCATCATAACCGAAGAACTTGACCTCGGCATCGAGGATGAGGAATTCGAGCAGAGGATATGGTCCTGGGGATTCAGGGTTCCAGGATATGACAAGGTCCCAAAGATAGGTATTGAGAGCGATGCTCCCTGGCTATCCCTGATCGGAAATGAGACCATGAGGGGTACTCCTGCAAACAAGGATGTGGGAGAGTACTCCGTGTACTTTCAAATTACCGACGATCAAAACATAACCCTCTCAAGGAACTTCCCATTGATGGTCATCAACATCAATGACCCTCCGGTCATACAGACCGAGAACATACTGGACATAGACGAGGACATTCCCTATTTCATCCGGTATATCGCATCGGACATCGACCCGACAGGAGATATAATGGTCTGGTCCCTTGAAACGGATGCGGAATGGCTGTATATGGACCCCTCCACCGGCTGGCTGAACGGCACCCCGGAGAACAGGGATGTGGGCCTTCACCGGGTGAACGTATCCGTATCGGACCCATATGGTGGCGTCGATCTTACCCGGTTCGTGATAAACGTATCCAACGTCAACGACGACCCGGTGATAGATACCGTCCCCACGGTTTCGGTGGACCAGGATTCCCCCTATCTGCTTGAGCTGATCGCCTCTGATGCGGACCCCGGCCACACGGAGCTCAACTGGTCGATGAGGTCGGATGCGGAATGGCTCGTTCTGAACGGTACGCTGCTGCATGGAACGCCCTTGAATTCGGACGTGGGCGAGAGCTGGGTGGAGCTGACGGTGACCGATGGGGACGGGGGGTCTGATACGATGAACTACACGCTCGTCATTGTGAACATCAACGACGTCCCCGTCTGGGCGGACGTGCCCGACCTGCAGGTCATCGAGGAAGGTGTGGAGTTGAGGCTGACGTGCTCAGCCACGGACGTGGATGCGGAGGACGATCTAACGTATTCGATATGGACGGATCCCGGGACCGGGATACACATAGATGCGAGAAACGGGGAGGTCCGGTGGG
>CBDVER010000224.1:0-3805 GCA_965373055.1 uncultured Thermoplasmata archaeon | reverse complement strand
GTGGAGTCTCCGGATCCCATCTCGACACCATCTATGAGCATGTCGTTATCGGTGTCCCAGTCGTTGGGGTCCAGGCCGAGTGCGATCTCGGCGGCATCGTTGAGTCCGTCTCCGTCGGTGTCGGGGTTGTTCGGGTCTGTTCCCTGTCTCATCTCCTCGGTATCGGTCAGCCCGTCTCCGTCATCGTCCGAGTTGCCGTCCCCGTCTCCATCCCCATCTCCATCTGGTGCGTCCCCATCGCCGCCGAGGCCTTGATCGACCCCGCCACCACCGCCGCCGGTGCCGTCGTTGCTGTAGTCCCAGGGGAACTGGTCATCCGGGTCCAGCAGGCCGTCACCATCGGTGTCTGCGTTTGTCGGGTCGGTGGCCCTGTAGACGTTCTCCCCGGTCTGGCTGTCCACGTATGCCAGCCTGTAGTACTCGGCATAGTTATCGTAAGGGTAGTCCACGAGGTTGAAGTTCGCGTTCTCCTCCCCTCCGAAGTAATCGAAGTCATCTTTCGCGTCGGATGGGTCCACCGGGCTCATCCCGCTCTCGACCTCCCATCCATCTGGCAGTCCGTCTCCATCGGTGTCCCAGTTGTTTGGGTCCGATCCTGCTGCGAACTCCGCAACGTTGTCAAGTAGGTCTCCGTCGGGATCGTAGTCCGCATCCTTGTTTGATAGAGGGTTCAGGCCTTCCGTGGTCCCGATGACCGTTATTGATATCATGGTCATCAGGGCCATCACGGCCACTGCTGCAATCTTTCTGAATTTTTCATCTGCCATGCCGATCACCCATGTTCGAGTTAGTGTAATAATCCAGAGGGGGTCTTATTAACCTTTCGTCTACATGTGAATGCTATCATTCCAATATAGTTCGAGAGGTGGCCTCATCTGATCATCTTCAACTTTCTACCCCTATTAGATATATCATATAATAAGGCTTTTGGGTTCAACCTTGTCCCTCGTTCGCATGGTCTATATCCTTGTACAGGGAATCGACCGTATCCGCCTCCTCCTCCGAGAGCAGTTTCAAACCAAGGGAGAAGAACGCCTTCTTCACATCCCGGAGTACCTCCCTCTTCTTTTTTCTGAAGTCGAATGAGAAGTTGGTGATGGTCCAATCGGTGAAATTGGATGTTCCCACAAGGCCTTCCGATAGGTCGGAAGGGTTCGCCCTCTTCTGCGTTCTTCTGAGTGATAGGGTCGCGATCGCCCTGGCGTTCTTGAAGATAAGGAACCCTTTTCCCTTGGGGATCGTGTCCTTGATGAACCGAAGGGATACCCTGTTCATCCTGTCTTTGGGCGAGAGTATGATAAGGTTATCTTCCGAACCGCCACCCTCATCTTTTCGGTCATACGCTGAATTATCCTGTGACCTTTGAACCTCCCCGGTTCTCAATACCTTGGTCCCTTCGACCGAGTATACGATCTCGGGGGGGGTACGAAGGGACAACCGCCTTTGGATGTGGTCCTTTGACAGACTGCCCAGCAATACCCGGAACTTCGCCCTGTCGCAGATGGTGGGCGAATGGTTGATAATGTCCTGGTACGTGAAGGTTCCAAGGTTCCTGGCTGCCCTGAGGATCCAGGCTCTTTGGTGAACGCCCCGATCCTTTTCGGAGCGGTTCCCAAGGTCCCAGAAAGGCACCCGGGCCTTTCCCCATGCGTCTCCCATAAGCAACCCCATCTTGATCAGTTCCGTCATATCCTTCTTTTCAAGAAGGGCCGAGCCCTGTCCTGTTTTATCCGCCTCGGAGGTGAACCCCTCCCACCTCTTTTTCAGATTTTTATCCATTCCGGCCCTGAGAGATCGTGACCTGGGGGATAGTGTGGAGATCATCTCCTCCGTGGACCATATGGGGGTTGGTTGGTCGATCATGGCCTTGTAAAGTGTGTATTTTTTTGAAATATCCTTCAGGTCCGGTAATCTCTCGCTCCAGAAGAGGGTGAGCTCGGACCAGTCCGGTACGGCATCTTTTGACATCTCCTTGATGGATCTGATGGGGTTTTGTGCATCTCTCTTCATGATGCTCGTGATCTCCCCTGCCCTGTCAGGGTTGGGCCTTCGGTGTCGGTGCGTTCCGAGCCTGCTGAGGAGCTCCCATCTATCGTTGATACCTCCCAGATTCATGATCACCTCAAGGGGGTGTTTGGGGCGGCTAGTACAGGAAAGCCCCTGGTTAATGAACATACGCTCCAGAAGGAGGTCGTCGGTAATGTTCCCCACGATCTCCGCTCCACGGAGGAGTATCCGCCCCGATTCGGTCACCTGATCTTTGAAACCCTCCTCGAGAAAAAGCGCCACGGCTGACCTGGCAGCCTCTCCTGCAGGGATTCCCATGATCTTCTCGATGATCACAACGTCGAAACCCAGCTCTTCATACCTTGATATCGAATGAATGAATGCCGAGGTATTCTTCTCAAGCTCGTGGAATGTCTCCACTTCGAGGTCCAGGACCCTGATGGAATCCCGCGTCTCAAGTATCTGTGCGAATCCGGTGTAGGATCCGTTCTTGAGAGAGATCAGTTTGGTACTTCTCGCCCCACGAACTCTCTCTTTCTCTGACCAGGAGGGTGCCTGTCCGATCAGTAGTAAACCGGGATCTGTCTCGGGAAGGGCGATGAACTCATCCATGTCGGGATGATCTTGTGTGATCTCTGGCTGGTCCCTGATCATTAGCCAGATGGAGAGCTTTCCTTCGGAATGGACATTCCCCCCTTCCATAGGCCCTCTCGGCCCCGGAAAAAGAACTACCTGGCCATCGCTTACAGCCGATATTACCCCCGGAGGATAGAAACCACCTTCCCAGTTGAACAGCATGGAAAGTTCTCTCAACGTGAAGGGGCCGAACCTCCCGAGGAACTTGCAGATCGATTCCACCTCCTCCTGGGTCCTCTCCTCGCCGTCAAATGGAGGTAGAGAGTTGACCATCAGCTCCTCGGATGCGCCGATCAGCTCCACCGCCTCGGGTCCGAATTGTCCCAGGATATTCGATCTTTTCAGGTCCCGGATGAATTCCGACAGGCCGTCCCCCTTCAAACCGGTGGTTTCGGAGATGATCGATCGAGATATCGTTTCCCCGCTATTGAGGAAGGTAAGCAGCTTATCTGGGATATCTGGAGGACGTTGAGATAAGAGGGTGAAGACCCTGGCCCATTTTGGATGTCCTGCCCTTCTACCCCCATAGGCATAATATGAGGCCACAGATCCACCCTTAACGGCCGACCTGAGATCTGAAAAACGGATCCTGTCAGACCTCAACAGCAGCTCCATGGGGCTAGTGAAAAAAGGTATTGATCTCAGGGTAGAGGACAGCCCTCTTCCTCTGGGTATTCCCAACATCATTCTTGATCTAATGAGGTCCTTTAACTTGAATGGAACGATGCTGCCTTCGGCCTCCTTTGGCAGTGGTATGTATTTGTTCGACCCTCCCGCCTCAACCTCGATCAGTTCTCCCCTTTCCGCCATGGACCTCAGCTCATCCTCGGCCTCTGTTATCGAGATCCCGTTCTCCTTTGCGATGTCAAAAGGGTCGATGATATGATCGATCATTCCCGAGATCAGTGCTAGAGTTGTGTCGTTGAATTTGAGATCCTGTCTCTCGAGGACTATGGATTCCTGATCGGTAATGTCCTCTGGTCCGGTTGAACTGTCTGAGGGGGAAAGACCTTGTTCCTCCGCGATCTCCCCCTTCCACCCTCTTATGATCCCGGAGCCGATTATATTTGATGTTTCGGACCTGGGACGGATGACGAGCTCTATTCCCCTCCCCAACTTCTTCACTATCTCCTCCGCGGCCCTAAGATCCACCTTTTCCATC
>CBDVER010000223.1:0-3823 GCA_965373055.1 uncultured Thermoplasmata archaeon | reverse complement strand
TCGAGGATTTCCCCACCGACGGGAAGCCGACAAGCGATACGGTGGCGTCCCCTGATTTCTTGACGTAATAGCCCTTTCCACCTCCACTTGATTTCATCTTGTGGAGTTCCAGCTGGGCCTTGAGCTTGGCTATCTTCGCCTTGAGCTTTCCTATATGATGCTCCGTGGCCTTGTTCTTGTGCGTATTGAAGATCTCATCCTCAACTTCCTGTATCTGTTCCTCGATGGTAGCCATTTTCCATCCTGCCCTGTTATATTACCTGTTGATGGTGTGCATGGATCAACCTATATAAAATTGTCGAGGTGTCGATGGGGAGGTCGATCCCCCCCATACGATCCTTGATCTACCTTTACTGCTCCTGTTTGGGTGGCTGTAGTGGAGTTGCCTGTTTTGGGGGAACCGCCACCTGTGGTTTCGCCAGGGGCGTACCTTGCGGAACAGGGGGCTTCAATGGAGTTCCCTGTTGTACCGCAGGTTTAAGGGGCGTCCCCTGTGGGACAGGAGGCTGCAGTGGAGTTCCCGGCTGTGGTGGGGCTGCCATCTGTGGTCTCGCCAGGGGCGTACCCGGGGGTACCGCGACTGGCACGGGAGCGCCGGGCATGGGAGGTTTCAACGGTGTCGCTCCGAGAGGCGTGCCTCCGGGAGCGGCCTGTCCTCCGTCAGGCGGGGCGATCCCATCTTCCGAGACATCTGAATCCCCCTCCGCCGGCTTCTCATCCTTACCCAGCAGCGCTGCGAACTCCTCGTCCAGGGCCTCCTTGGCGTTATTCTGCCTTGTCTCCAGGTCCTTTTCCGCTTTATCGATCGCCACATCCTGACCCTGCCAGGCGAGGGGAATATTGATGTTCATCTCCTTCAGGACCAGATCGTGGTCCTGCAGATACTGGTCGATAGTATCAATTGGCACGCCCTCATGGGATTCGTAACAAGAGGGGCAGTTTGCCGTCTCGGTGATGGGGATCTGAGTGGTTCCGCAGGGACATGTCCACGAGGGTAGGTCAGTATATATCTTCTCCATGGCATCTATCTGCTGCTGCCTATCCTCGTACCGTTTCATATCCTCCTTCATCCTGGACTTCTTCCCCGATTTGATGGTGATGAATACCACCAGGACGATCACTATGATGATGACAACAAGGAATATGAGGAGAATGAGCTTGAAGGTCTCGGGATCCTTCTCTTCGCCTTCAACGTTCATGTAGACCGTGAGGTTATCGGACCAGAGCCCTTCCTCATCCTTCACCCTGAGGGAGATGATGTAATCACCAGATTCCTTTATCTCCGTTTCCACGGTGTATCCCTGCTTCACGATCACCGTTCCGCCGGGAGTGGTGATAACCCACTGCCAGTAAAGGTAGATATAGCTCGTATAATCGTCCAGTGCTGTCCCGGTAAAGCTCACCTCTTTACCCAGGCCCACCTCATCGATCTCCAGCGTGTTGTTATCATCCCGCAGCTCAAATTCCCCTATGGCTGCCTGGATCTTTATGGTGATATTATATGGGGCCTGGTTCTCACCCGTCGTGTAGACCTCGATATCATCTGTAGCCTCCCCTACATTGCCCGCATCATCCACAATGGCCAGGTTGATCCAGTACTGTGATCCCTTCACCAGCCCCCTGATGGTGAACTCACTGACCTCTCGGCCGCCCTCGACCTTCTCCTCTCCCGAGCGTTTTCCAGTGTAGGTGATCAGATAGTGATCGAAATCGGGAACGTCATCCCAGGATACTGCATTCCAGGTCACCGTGATCGTGGTATCGGTCCTTGATGCATCATCGGATTCTATGCTGCCCGGCATCATCGGCGGAGTTGTATCCATCTGGTTTATAGGCTCTACCGGGCCCGCGGTGTTGTTCCGATCCACGGAAAGGGTCTCCCGGAAATCGAAGTTCACCACCGAGACGGCCACATAATAGTCCCTGCCGTCCATAAGTTTCTGGCCTGTGGACTCGTTGAACTCATAATCTCCCACCAGGTTATCCCATATGCTCTTGATGGGAGTCAGCCCCGTTAACGACTCGATAGGCTCATCATCGTAGTAGATATTGTAGAAAAGGAATCTATCCTTGACGTAGAGCTTATACCAGGATATCACCAGGGACCCTCCCTCATCCTCGGGGGCATCCCTGAGCGTAACGCCCTTGATCGGCGGCATGAAAGTTTCATTGATATCGTCGATCAGATACACTCCCCTCGCCGTGTTGTTATCGTCGAGCACAGTTATCACGTGCCGATTATAGTCCTTGACCAGCACGGCAAAAGAATAGGCCACACCACCTTCCAGAGCCACACCGTTGAGCTCGTTCACCGTGATGGAACTCACGGCTCGATCCTTGATGGTGGCAATATAATGTGCATCATCCACATTGGAGAACGAATACCTCTGGCCGTAGATCTGGTATTTCGTGAACTTCAGGTCGGTAGAGGGGGTCCACGAGATCTTCAGGGTAACGGAGTCGCCGATCACATCCTCTCCCAGAACATCTCTCGCCTGGGCGATGGCTGATTGATTGTCGTTGATCACCGTCTCTGGGAGGCTCATCTTGACCTCGGGATTCAACTTATTGAGCCAGTTCACCGCGACCACGGCAGCGTAATATTCCTGCCCGTCCAGCAGATTACCACCACTGTATGAATATATCTTCTTCCAGGCGTTCTTGAAGGTCTCCGGATCATCCCCTTTGGAGATCTGGTAATCAGGTTCGAGATACTCGCCGGTCTCATCGTCCAGGATCGTGGTGATATCCTCCTGGGTGATGTATATCCTGTATTCCGTGCAGTCGATGGAGGGAGATGCAGACCAGGAGAGGTTGAGCGTCCCACCGTTATCCTCGGGAACGTCCACCAGGGTCACCGTTTCGATCGGTGAGAGGAGCGTTGGACGATCCCAGTAGGGTTCAACGCTGATCGGGTTCGATATCGGCCCCTGGTTGCCCTTATCGTCAACGCCCCTGAAGGCCACGAAGTATCTCACGTGTTCCTCGTAATCCGAGGAGAAACCAGGCTTGAGCTGAAGGTGGAACATGTTGGTCTCCTCCTGTGTTCCGAAGGTGAAACCATACTGGCGATCGCCTGGGCCCAGCAGTTCCCCACTCCCGGAGAACGTGTAATAGGTGTCTGAACTCTCCCAGTTATCCTCCGTTATGGCCTCCCCTTCCCTGATCTTTATGTGGAGCCTGGACACCTTATCACCCACAAGGGTTCCGAAGTCATCCTCTCCGGGCCATTCCCAATTGACCTTGAACGTCCCTTTGATCCCGGTATCATTGGAAAGTTCGATGTTCTTGACCCTGGACGGAGAGATATCATCCACGACCGGGCCTTTCAGGGGCTGGAGGGATCGGACCTCGTACATCGTACCTCTTACCGCCTTTGCTCTAACGATGAAATATAGGTTCTCATCGATCACCTCTATACCCTTGATCATGACCGAGTTGTTCAGGGTTGTCTCTATGTTGTAGAACAGGCCGACCTGCGCGTTCAGGCCGTGTGAGAACGTCAATGGATACTCTACCAAAAGTGGAGATACCGGATTATACGGGTGTTTCGGATCCCCGTGATATACCATCAATTTCACATATTCTGGCCTGTCCCCGTCCTCATCCGTATAGTTGACGGTTATGGTGAACTCCTGATCGCCCGCTCCCGACGGAGGGGTGCAAAGCAGCTGGGAAAGCTTGGGAGCCTGGTTCCTCTCAAATAAATAGATCGCACCCTGGTCGCCCGCCCCGTGGAAAGGTGAGGAGGTAAATATCCTTATGTTCCCGGAATTCCGGTACTCCGCCTTTGTTAGCGAATATCCCAGCTGGTCACCGGCCG
>CBDVER010000222.1:0-3840 GCA_965373055.1 uncultured Thermoplasmata archaeon | reverse complement strand
GCAGGATGGCCGATGCCCTTTACGGAGACGAGAGGGCGGATGTGGAGGATGCCATGCCTCCGGTGGGGGAGGAACCTCTGGAGGAAGTACGGGAATGAGCCCAAGGGAGCCGACGGCCAAAAGCAGCTTCGCGACACTGCAGGACCTGGTGATAGATAAGGACCTGTGCATGCTGTGCCATGGATGTGTGGCCTCCTGCCCCGTCGATGCCATCGAGATCATCGGAGAGAGTGTCAGCCTCACAGGGGATTGCGTTGAATGTGGGACGTGTTACCGGATCTGCCCGGGAAAGGGTTATGACTTTTCCAAGGCCAGGGACCGTCTGTTCGGCCGCCGGGAGAAGGGAATAAGGGAGCGCTTCCACGGGGTGCATCTATCCGGGAAGAACCTCAGGTCATCGGATGATGAGGTGTTCCGTGCGGGATACGTGGGGGGACGGGTATCGACGATATTGATCCACGCCCTTGAGGAGGCCCTCATAGATGCTGCCCTGACCACGGATTGGGGGGAGGGAAATGTTCTTTCGGTGGGATCTGGCAGGACCTGCAGGGATAGGGCCTCGGTCCTTGAATGCAGCTCATCAAAGTACCTTTTCTCGCCCGTTCTCACCCTCCTCAAGGAGGTCCAAAGGGACCCGGATATTGAGCGCATCGCCGTCGTTGGACTGCCCTGTCACATTCAGGCCCTGAGGAACATGCAATCCGATAAGTCGGCCTCCAGGTATACGGAGAAGGTGGTGTATGCCCTGTCGCTGAACTGCGGCGCACCCAACCTGACAGATGAGAACTGGAGGTCCCTGATCGGGAGGATAATGGGCGTTTCCGGCGAGGGGATCTCGCGGGTCGATATCCGGAAGGTAAAGGGCAGGACCCTGAGGTTTCGCGTCCGTATGAAGGATGGTACCGAGAGTGTGAGGGATCGTCCGCTATCGGAATATATGCGGATGATCAGGAGGTATCCCAGATGGCCAAGATGTGACCTCTGCATCGATTATTCCGGGGAGCTCTCCGACATATCCTTCGGCAATCCGTTGGCCAGGACCGAGAAGGGCAAGGCTCTGCTCGATGGGGCCGTGAAGTCGGGTAAGCTGGTCCCGGGCTCAAGGGACCAGGCGATCTCCCAGTTTGCGATCGACATATATGGATATCTGCTGAAGAAGGTGGGGGCAAAAAGAAGGGTCCGGAGAAGGCGCAGGAAGGGAGAGCCCCACCCCGAGTACCGCTGTTGATGCTGAATACTAAATATACGTCAAATATATCTCCCAGGCCTATGGACCTCAAGCAGTTCCCTCCAAAGGCCCGGATGAGGCGCTGGACGGGGGGCGGCCTCTCCGCCTCCATGCGATATTCGGCGGCGGGCGTCTCCACGTGCGTATTCATCGATAATGGGAAGCACTCCATACTGGTGGATGTGGGTGACGGAAGCCTCAGGGACCTGCTGGAGATAAACCGTGGCGGGGAGGCGGGACCGGAGCTCGACCCCATAGAGAACCTGAGGGCGATATTGATAACCCACCCCCACTTCGACCACTACGGCGGCCTGTTCTCCTTCCTCCATTTTCTGAGGCTTATGGAGAGGTCCAGCCCCCTTGAGGTCATATTCCCGCAGGGGTCCCAGGATAGGATAATGCCGATGATCGACCTGTTCGAGGAGGATAGGAAAGGGGGCGGGGGTTACATCCTGACACACAGGGCCATCACCGCAGGTGAGGATCTCACAATAGGGGACCTCCGGGTGATGACCCTGGGAGCAGACCACCACGACAGCGACATAAGGGGTAACGTTGGGGGCCGGGTGCCGGCCCTGTGTTACAAGGTCACCCTCGGACCCGCCTCCATTGTCATCACCGGGGACACGGGCCCCTCTCCCGAGCTCTCCAGATTTGTCCGCACTTCGGACCTGGCGCTGATCGAGGCCACCTATACAAGCAATATAATTTCGCCTCCCGGCGTACACATGAACGTCCGTCAGGCAAGGGAGCTGGGGAGATCTGCAGGGGAGTGCTGGTTGATCCACCGGACGGGGGGCTCGGACGCGGAGATCGAAGGGGCTGACTAGCCGTTGGGGTCCCACGGCAGGTAGACCCTGAAGATCGATCCCTTCGGCCTGTTCGGCTCAACCCATATCCTGCCGTTGTGGAGCTCTATGATCCCGCGTGATATGGCCAGTCCAAGCCCCGTTCCAACCACCCCGCTCCGGTCGTTGCCCCTTATGAAGCGGTCGAATATCGATTCGCGGTCCTCCTCCGGAACTCCATCTCCCATATCCTCTACGGAGATCGTGACCCCGGCGAGGTCCGTGTCCAGGTGGATCTGGACCATTGATCCCTCGGGGCTGTATTTCATCGCATTGTCGATCAGGTTCTGAAACACCTGTTCCAGAAGGGGAAGCCCCAGGATCCTCGATCTACCCTTTTTCAGGTCGAACCTGATATCGTGGTCGGACGTCCTGGGATAGAGGGCCTCTATCGAACCGTTGATCATCTCCGCCAGATCGATCTCAACGAACTCCCTGGCCACCTTTCCCTCCCTGATCTGGGCGAAGAGCTTGGTGAGGGAGATGGTATCCGACATCCTCCTGGTCATTCTGATGATCTTCTCCAGGTATTTCCTTTTACCCTCCTCGACCTGCATCTGGAGGATCTCGGAGTATCCCATGATCGTCGTGAGTGGGTTCTTGAGGTCGTGCGAGAGAACTGACAGCATCAGGCGATAGGAGCTGTTCATCCTCTCAAGGTCCGTGATGGTCCTGTTGAGGTCCTCCACCTCGATCCCGGTCATCCTGACGCCAAGAAGTCTCCCCTCCTCGATAAGGGGTGAGAATATGCACAGTATCGGTTTCCCGACGCCCCTCCTGTCCTGAAGTTCGAGGTTGACCATGGTCTCCTCTCCGGTGTCATGGGTATGGGCCCAGGCGTCGTTCGCCCGGTCAAGATCGTCGCCGGGAGGTACGAAGAACGGCCCCGAGAGGACCTCAGGATCAAGATCGATCGTTGAGATGTACTCCTCCACCTTTCCGTTGAAATCCACCTCCCAGCCCGTACCTGTATTCCTCCAGGTGATGATCAGGTCCCTGCAGGAATCCGAAAGCGACCTCTGCCTCATGATCTCGGCATTTGTGCTCTCGACCTCAAGCATCCTTCCCAGTACGTTCCCGGTGGTGTTGCCAATATCCTGGATAAGGTCCTGGTCCGCATCCTTGAAGCCATCAGATCTGGCGCTATAGAGCGATATTATGCCCACGTGATCATCATCGTTGGTCAGGGGGATCACAAGTGTTGAGCCGATCTCGAAGGAGAGTACCCTTCCATCCTCCGTCCTCCCTCGGTGTATGTGGCCCAAACCGATCCTGGAGTTGTACATCGACGAGCCGTCCGGGACCTCCAGGTCCAGATCATCCATGCTGTTGAAGATCCCCATCCCCGCGGCGAACTCCTGGATCTCGGAGAGCTCCTCGCTGTGGGGCCCGTACAGGTCCCTCTCCGTGGTGGTCCCGGCGGACCTCCACCTGAGGGATCCCATGTCAAAGCGGATGAGCGGAGGAAGATATCTGGATAGGGCCATACAGATCTCCCTGCTGTCACCTGATGTGGCCAACGCCTTGATCATATCGTATCGTCCCTGCCAGAAAGCTCCCGTTGAACTCCTGCTGGAGGGTATTTCCAACTTTTTCCAGGGTATTTCGGCATGGCGGCCGCTGGGCAAACCCCTCTGGGCGGGTGTGGCAGTGCTCTCCACCGCGGCTTTTGTCTCGAATATATTTCGAGCGTTCAAGCTATCAGGGATAGACTTGCGACCCGGCCAATCCATTTAAAGAAACCCCAAAAAAGGCCCGAATCTC
>CBDVER010000221.1:0-3840 GCA_965373055.1 uncultured Thermoplasmata archaeon | reverse complement strand
GAGGTCCTCTATCTGCTCCCCGGGATCTTCCTCGAAGACGATGGGGGACATATACGGGTAGTTGTCCACGCCGCCACCGCCCGTCACGGTGTAGGACGTGTCGCCTATGCCGTCCGCGCCCGGGATGTCCTGGCCGGGTCCGCTGTAGCTGTCGGTGCCGGCGTAGGTGTCCCAGTAGTTGCCCCCCTGCGGGTATCCGTTGTCCCAGACGTCGCTTCCGATGGTGCTCACCAGGTGGACGCCGTTGTTGATGAAGTTATTGTTGTAGAAAATGTTGGGGCCGGCACTGTGCGTGTACCTCACGCCGAAGTTCCGGTTGTTAATGATCTCGTTGTAGCGGATGATGTTGCCAGTTATGCCCCGGGCCCGGAAGTGGATGCCCTCGCCGTTGCCGTCGATGAGATTGTGCTCTATGACGTTGTTTCTGGACCCCGACCCCCATAGAAATACCGCGGCGACCGGAGCAGGCGAGTCCTGGGCGTTGTTTCTAAAGATGTTGTCGTGGACGTGGTTGGGCCCATATATGCCCGTGTCCGCCAGCTGTAATCCGTTGTTGGAGTGATCCTCGATGAGATTGTAGCTGAACTCGCAGCTGGCGCCACGATACATGTAGATGCCCAGCAGGTTGTCGGTCACATGGTTGTATGATATCATGCAGTAGTTTGAGTAATACATGCTGATCCCAAGGTAGTTGTAGTTGGACCTGACCATGGTGACAGCGCAGTGATCCGCGTAGTTGAGTATGATGCCAGAATTGACGGTACCCGAGTTGGTGACGGTAAACCCGGTAAATACCACATAGTCGGCGGTTATCAGGACGACGTTTCCGCCCCCGGAGCCGTCTATCACCGTGTCGTCCGGGCCAGCGCCCATCAGCGTCAGCGGTTTGTCTATATCAACGTTCTCGTAGTACGTCCCGATTCCGACCTCGATATTGTCACCGGGGTTGGCGGCGTTCACGGCGGCCTGGATGCTCGTGTGGTAGCTATCCTGGTCGGTATTGTATATCTCTCCCGCGCCGACCGCATCCGCCTCTGGCATTCCCACTATCAGGGCTGACAGTAACAGCAGCCCTCCCACTAACAGAACTTTCATTGTTGCTCTCATTTGATCACCTCCACGGGAAGTTTATCTCTCTACCAGATTCAATCTCTCCTGGGGGCTAGTATGTTTTTATGAACCATAAACCTTTTGATTTCTTCAATAATTTATGATATTTTACCATTTATACGATTATATCGATATTATTTTGCTATATAATGGCAATGTTGCAAATCAAATATCGGAGATCAGTGTGAAAAAATGGCGATCGGCCGATATTAAATCCTCATCACTTCTAAGTGAACTGATGATGCCATATCTTCCCATAAAGGTAATTACTCTTTTCACATAACAGCAGAACGGGGATATGCAATGGAGAAAAGACATCTGGCAAGAATGATCCTGACCAAAGGTGATGAGCTACCAGACCAGGCCGCGATGAAATGGAAGGTCGATGGAACCTGGAGGACCCTCACCTACGGTGAGCTTTCGGATAGGATCCTCAAGGTAGCCTTCAAGTTGAAGGGATTGGGGGTGAGAAAGGGCGACAAGGTGGCGATATTCTCGGATAACAAGCCGGAATGGGCCATCTCCGATCTCTCGATCCTAACATTGGGGGGTACTTCCGTGCCGATCTATGCGACAAGCACCTCGGAACAGGCCAGATACATCGTCGAGGATTCCGGAAGCAGGGTGATCATGATAGGGTCCAAACGACAGTATGATGATGTGAAGCCTTTCATGAAAGAGATGGGCCTCACGGTAATATCTTTTGAAAGATTTCCATCCCCCGGTACCACCCCTTTCAAGGACCTCTGGAACTGGAAGGGCGATGAGAAGGCCCTCTCTGGAATACGGAAGGAGCTCTCATCATTCGGATCCGATGATCTATGCACCATCATCTACACTTCAGGTACCACCGGAGAGCCGAAAGGGGTCATGCTTACCCATTCGAATTTATTCCACCAGGTAGATGCCGTGGACACATATTTCGATGTGGGGGTGGAGGATAGGTCTCTATGTTTCCTTCCCCTATCGCACGTGTTCGAGAGGGCCTGGTCCTACTTCGTCTTCTATTCCGGTGCGGTGAACCATTACATGGATGATCCCAAGCTGGTCAGGGAGTACATGGAAGAGGTCCAACCAACGGTCATGGTCTCCGTTCCCAGGCTGTTCGAGAAGATCTATTCCACGGCGAACGAGAAGCTCAGGAAAGCGTCGCCTCTAAAGAAGGCGATATTCAAATGGTCAATGGGGGTTGGGCATAAGTTCAACACCCTCAAGACGCAGAGCAAGGTGCCGGGATCGTTCCTATCCTTCAAATACAGGATCGCCGACAGGCTCGTTCTGAGCAAGCTTAGAAACGTGATCGGAGGGGAGAAGAAGTTCTTCGCCTCCGGCGGGGCACCACTTCTGGCGGAGATAGGGGAGTTCTTCCTCTCTGCCGGGGTGGTCGTGTGCGAGGGATATGGGCTAACAGAGACATCTCCCATAATCTCCATGAACAGGCCCACCGATATCAGATTCGGAACGGTTGGGAAGATGGCTCCCAAGGTGGAGGTCAAACTGGGCAAGGACAGGGAGATCCTGGTAAAAGGACCAAATGTGATGAGAGGGTATTACAATAAGCCCGATCTCACCAGGGAGGCGTTCATAGACGGCTGGTTCAGGACGGGGGATATTGGTGAGTTCGATGGGGATGGTTTCCTCAAGATCACCGACAGGATCAAGGAGATAATAATCACCTCCACCGGGAAGAACATCGCAAGGCAGAGGGTGGAACTTGTGATTGGAAAGGACCATTACATCGAACAGATCCTTGCGATCGGAAACAACAGGAACTATCTATCCGCACTTGTCGTTCCATATTTCGAGGCTCTGGAGGAGTATGCAAAGGAGAAGGGGATATCGTTCTCCTCCCGTGAGGCCCTTGTGAAGAAACAGGAGATCATAGATTTCTATCACGAGCGGATACAGGTCGTTCAGAAGGAGCTTGCTTCCTTCGAGAAGATCAAGAAGTTCACCTTGCTGTCAGAGGAGTTCTCCCAGGCTGCCAACGAGATCACCCCCACCATGAAGAACAAGAGGAGGGTGATAATGGAGAGATACGGGGATCTGGTCGAGAAGATGTATTCTGAATCAGATAAGGTTCCAGCTTGAATAAGGTGAACATATCTTGCAGGGTCGAGAAAGGAGATCCTGATAGGAGGATATTGGGAGTTCCAGATCAGCACATCAAACGAGTTTTGCATGCAATTCATGGGTGGGCCCCATGATATTGTCTTCATTATTATGAGCATGAAAAATTATAATCTGTATCGCAACTTGCTTATATGGTGAAATGGACTAATTGATAGACGGAAAGGTATTATACCGTATTCCCACACCACTATTCAAAAGGGATCCGTCCAGATAAAGGAGCTACCCCTGTCCGCAGGATCCCACGCTCCTTTATCACTTATTGCATTTCAATGATGAACAAGATCCGAACTTTAGTAGGGAGATAAAAAGGGGGGAAGTTATCAAAAGGGGTAGGGAATTGGGTTGACCCGCGCCCCTCCGAAGCTTGACTCTAAAGGGAGTGATTGCTCCGCAATCCCTCGATCATATGACGAGTTTCGCACGGGGTTTATAGTTGTGAACACCATATTTCAACTTATGATCGATCAAGCTGAATCGGTCCATTTTCAGGGATATCTCCATTGAAGAACGAATAGGTGTATCCTCTGAAACTGGATGATATCACCTACATTCCGCACCCTTTGTCTAAAAAATTTGTTTTTCCATATTTTGCCTCCA
>CBDVER010000220.1:0-3847 GCA_965373055.1 uncultured Thermoplasmata archaeon | reverse complement strand
GGGAACGGTCACCACACTTCTATCCGAGGATGGAGGGGATACGTTCCTCGATTGGAACACCTACGGTAACGGGGCGTCACACTGCCCATCTTTTGACCTCGAGAAGAGGATGTTCATAATGATGAACGGGACCTCACTCGAGATACACCGGTTCAGGCTCTCGAACTCGGCCGACCTCCGAACATCACCTCTAACATCCGCAGGCCTCTCCTCCTGGATCGAGCTGGGGATCGAACTGGAGGGGATCGGGGATCTCGGATCGGTACAGTACAGGGTCATGTCGGGGGAGACCGGGGATCAGATCCACCCCTCCTCGGGATATGTTGACATTACCCATGCCGGCGCGGGAACGATAGATGGACGGAATTATGATATCGTGACCGATCTGGAGGGGGAGTGGGCAGAAGGGGCTGCCCTTGTGGACAATATCATCATCGACCTCCATCTTGGGAGGGATCCCGACCATCAGATGACATTCCTGGGGATGATGGTGAATTTCTCCACCTCTTTCCCCATGGATATCACCATATCCGGCGGCGACCTCGTCGCGATCTCCCAGAACTGCGACGTCACACCCGGAGGGGTCGTGCTGGATTCTAGCTTCGCCTCGGGGAACGTGGTAATTGGCCCGATAATCGCCGATTCGGAGTGGCCCGATGTACTGGGCATTGCCGTCAACTCGAACTACTGGGGTTCCACGGCAAAGGCCGAACTGCTGGACATTGAGATGGTACCGATACCCGGTTTCAGAGCCTCGGCGTCATCCATTGCAGAGAACATGGGAAGGGTGAATTACATCATATGGGGGGACAACAACCTCAGGGATGTCCCGCCCACGGTCGAACTCCTCTACGTCAAGGTCCTGCTGTTCGCGGGGACGGAGGGGGCCAGCCCCTCGCTTACCTCCCTGAAACTGACATCGTCCGATCCTCCGAAGATACTGTCGGCGGAATACCCCGATAGCGAGATATTCCGGGGCGAACAGGCCGATATCATCATTCACGCAAATGATCTCGAGGATCCGGAAAGGGACCTCACCATCAAACTTCTATGTCAGATACCGGGGGAGAGTTCCCCTTCGGACGACCTCATATCTGATATGATCTGGAAAGATGGCCACTGGAGCGCAACCCTCTCCACGGACCCCACGGTTCCCGTCGGCACATATACCTTCTGGGCAGAGGTCACGGATTCCTGCGGCATCTCCTCCACCGGCGGAATGCTGGAAGGGGGGATCGAGGTCAGGAACAATCCACCGGACCCCCCATCCATCCACGCCTCTCCCCCCTCCCTTCGCGTCGATTCAAGGCTCTCGATCGCAGTGAACATCAAGGGGAGCGACCTGGAGACGGAGAGTAAGGACCTCACATACACCTATCGGTATTACAACGGTGAGGCCCTTGTACTTGAAGCGCCGGGGGAGCCCCGTAACCACGAGCCAGCCGGCCTCACATTCGTCAAGGGGGAGACGTGGACCATCCTTGTATCCACCTTCGACGGGATGAACGAGAGCGAGCCCGCCAGATTGATAATGGAGGTTCTGAACACGGCCCCATCACCAGCAGGCAGCATCCCCGAGGCGATAGAGTTCAACGAGGACGAGACGTCCGTGACCTACGACGCCCATGATTGGTTCGTTGACCTCGACGGCGATACGCTCACCTTCGAGATCACCACAAGCGATCATATTTCGATCGTGGGAGAGCCGGGATCGTTCCACCTCACTGCCGATCAGGACTTCGGCGGGACGGGAACACTCGGCGTGAAGGCCTCCGACGGCGAGGGGAACTTCACCCTGAAAATACCTGTATCCGTCGCCCATCTGAACGATCCACCGCTCATTTTTATTGAGGGGAACGTCACCGTGGAACAGGGTGAATGGACGTACGTTAACATCTGGGGAACCGATATATCCGATAATGAGAGGGTTGCCGTCTCATCGGATATCCTCGAGGTCATACCCAATATAACGGTGGGCGTGGACCTGTTCACCTATCCCAACGGATCGATGAAGTTCAGGCCGACGAACGACATGGTGGGCGTCCACACGATCTCGGTCACCGCGACAGATGGCATCGTGAACGTCACCCGGGAGGTCACCATAACCGTGCTGAACGTCAACAAGGGCCCCACCAAGCCCTCGGCCACCGTGGACCCGGACGTCAGGTTCACCAGGGAGGGGATCGGAATAACCTTCAGGGGCAGCTCGGATGACGAGGACCTGATATGGGGCGACTCCCTGACCTACAGCTGGAACTCCTCCATCGATGGGGCGTTGGGTTTGGGGGAGGAGATCGCGCCCATGCTCTCCGTTGGGGAACACCTGATAACCCTCACCGTCACGGATTCCGAGGGGATGACCAACACCACCTCATTCGAACTCACCGTCGAGGAGGTTGAAGGGGCACAGGGCGAGGTCATGAGGACAACGCTCCTCATCGCCATAGTGATCGTAATTGGGTTCCTGCTTGGTACCATGATCGGCATAGGGATCGCGGTATCCAGAAAGAAGAAGAGGGAATCAAAGGAGGGGGAGGAGGAAAAAGACCAAGAGGAGGATCAAAAGAAGGATGGCAACAAATCAGTAGATTTGTCTAACCTTCGCCGTGCCAACGAATCCGGAGATTCGTCTCACCTTCGGAGAGGTATCTCCTCAGAAAGTGTCGGCTCAGATGAGAAAGAGGGCGATAAAGCGCCTCCTCTTGATGGTGAGAATAAGGAGGGCGATAAAGCGCCTCCTCTGGGTGACGATAAGCCGGATGAGGCCGGCGAAGGGGATAAGGCGGTAAAAGAGGGAAAGGGCGATACCCCGGTGCCCGAAGAAAAAGGGTGAGGATACACCCCATATCTCCCAAAGGATAAAATCGATGACCCCTTTCCCTGGAAGCGGAGATGAAACGGATGGCCGAAAGCACCCTGCCCGATCGGAAAGATGCAAAGGAGGAGGATACGTGGGACCTATCCCCCATATTCACAGGGGATGATATGTGGGATGAGGAGTTCCACTCGATAAGGTCCACCATATCGGATATGTCCAAGTACCAGGGCCAGATCGGCTCATCGGTTTCGTCCCTGGCGACGTTCCTGCACCTGCTTGACGACATATCCCGCAGGATGGGTAACCTCTCCGTCTATGCACACCTCAGACACGATCAGGACCTCTCGAACGTCGTCTATCAGGCGATGAACGACAGGGCGCAGAGGCTGTACGTCGAGATAGATACTGCAACCTCCTTCCTGGTACCGGAGATCCTCTCAAGAGGTGATGAGGAGCTCACGGCCCTCCTTGAGGAGGAGGAGCTCAAATTTGCGGCCGTCCCCCTCCGAAGTATCATCCGGAACAGGGAGCATTACCTCTCCGAGAGGGAGGAGAGGGTCCTTGCGATGTCAGGGGAGGCGCTGGACGCGGCCCCCAGAACATTCTCCATCTTCAACAACGCGGACCTCACCTTCCCCACGATAAAGGATGATAAGGGCTCGGATATCACCATCACCCATGCGAAGTTCATGGGGCTTCTGATGAGCCCGGACAGGAGGGTCAGGAGGGAGGCGTTCCAGGGTGTGTTGGGGACCTACGACAGCTTCAGGAACACCATGACATCCCTTCTGGACGGGGAGTTCAAGACCAGGACCTTCATGTCACAGGTGAGGAAATACCCCTCCGCCCTGGAGGCGTCACTTGACGATGACGAGGTCACGCCCGCGGTCTATCAGAACCTGATCGATACGGTAAGGGAGTTCCTGCCGTCGCTTCACCGCTACCTTGAGGTCAGGCGGAGGGCTCTGGGCCTTGACGAGCTGCACATCTACGACGTATACGTCCCACTTGTTGAGGATTTCGACAGGA
>CBDVER010000219.1:0-3866 GCA_965373055.1 uncultured Thermoplasmata archaeon | reverse complement strand
ACTCCGTAGAGATCGATATATATCCGCCGCTGTTCCACATACGGGTCCTCTGCCCTCTTTTTCATTTTTCTACGCTGTATGGAGACACCTAATACAACGATCCCAACGATGAACAGCACCACAAGGAACAGGAACACCGGGACCAGCCTATCCTTTGGAACCCATGATAGGAAAGGCATAACATCGGTCAGCATCTCGTAGAGGTCGTCCGTGAAATCATCAGATCCTCCATCCGTAGGGGCATCTCCCACCTCAATGATGATATCCTGAGATGTCACAATGGTCATTCCATCCTCCGAGATCACCTTGATCCTGAGCGTGTACTCCCCTTTCTTCGCATTATCATCGGGTCGAAATACGATCGATACGGAGGTCGTCTCCTTGTCTTGAAGGCCTTTCATGGAGGGGAGTGTATAATATGCGGTGGCCTCGCCGCTCTTTGTAAGGGACGCCCACCCCTCCGAGACGATCTCCCCTTCGATCACGATGGTGACATTGTCCCCGTAGGTCCCGTTGTTCATTATGCCGAAGGTGAGAGGTTCGCCTTTTATCGCGCCTTTTCCCCTGTAGGCAAGGTGTTCGGAAGGAGAATAGAGCTCGGGGGTATAATCCGAGATCTTGATCATCCCCTCCGACACCCTTGAATAACTGCCGTTGGAGTACGTCAATATCTGGAGCGAATATATCCCCAGCTCCATTCCAAGGTCATACGGTGTGAACGTCTTCTCATCTTCGTAATCGATCCAGGTGCTTATGTCTCCTCCCAGGTAATATGTCCCTACCCTCAGGAGATACCCCACGTCCATCGACGATCCGCTGGGAGAATCCTCCCAGGAGATGGTCTGATTGGCACTGTTGAGGTAATAAGGGCCCAACGGGGGGACCCCCTCAGGAGGCGGAGTACCCTCTTCAACGACGCGGAAGTTGTGCTCGTGGACGTCCCACCCTCCGATCCCATCTGTCCCGTTGATCAGGAGAACGTAGTGTCCCGGGTCCAGTGCCTTCTTGTCCTGTGGGAAATCGAAGAAGGTGTTTTCACCCACGGGGATCCAGGTCGTGAACCACCACAGGTTGTTGTTGAGTATCTGTACCTTGTAGAAAAGCGTGTCACCCTCCTCATCGAACGCCTCATCCCAGTATAGATGAGGTCTGGAGGAGAATATTGAATTGGGATGTGCCACCCCTGTGAACACAGGTGGATAATTTTCAGGTATATCCACGATGATGCCGTAAGTTGAGGAGATATTCTCGGTTCCCAGGGCATCCGAGGCCTTCCACCTTATCCTGTTATACGCCCCCTTATCGTAGAATTCGATATTCGCCCAGGCGTTATATGCGCCCGGTTCGATCTCGACGTATCCGTCAGGCTCCAACCACTCCCCGAAGTCATCGGTCGTGGTCCGGTAGGAATACCTGATGGTCCCCGGGACCAGTCCGCTCACATCCGAGCTGTCGGACCCGGGTTTGAAATCCATCCACGTGATGGAGCAGTTCACACTCTCGTAGAGCTGTGTCACCCTGGGCTGTCTGTCGGTGAAGAACGGGGGATCGGAATCTATCCACAGGTTCACCGCATCCGATATCCCAGGGCCATTGCCGACCCGGTCCATCGCCTGGAAGATCACGTAATTATCCCTGCCGTTCTCAAGCTTGACACTCGCCCATACCTCGTACGTGCTATTGTCTATCTTCTGAACACCCTGGACGGGAACGGGTTTGTTGACTATCTGGTCAAGGCCAGTGGTAGTCTTCAGATACTTGATCGAGGAGGTATTCACCCCTCCCCCCTCCACATCGGTGATCCTCGCCCTGCAGATGACGGTATCCGAGCTGTTCCACTCCGTCCCGGTCGGGTATATCACCGTGACCTCTGGTGCTATGGCATCGATCACCGGACCGTCCATGATATCCGACGTGATAGCTCCGGAATCCCTCTCACCCTTGACCTCGATCCTCCAGTAGGTTTTCCCCATCGCGTTCAGATTTGTGATAAGCCTGTAGTTCTGTCCATCCATGAAATCGATATCCCCGGGGAACTCTCTTTCCATCACAAGAGGCTCCGATAGAATGGGTTGTGTTCCGAGGAGGTCATTGTAGAACTGTACGTTGGGGTATCCCGATAGCGGCATGTCGTTGTCCTCATCCCTGTAGATGAATGTGAAGTTGTAATTGGATGTGTTTGAACCTATGGCGGGGTTGAACTCAAAATCCCCCCAGAAGAGTGGGATAAGGATCTCGGGTGCCCTGTTAACTGCCGAGTTAACACCGCTGTGCTTGGCGAAGAAGATGTCCTTCCTGTAGGTGTTGAAATCCCTCTCATCAGGCCAGACCACAAGGGGCCTGCCATCATTATCATATGTCATGATCGGATCGCTCTGGGTCGTGGGGTCCGATCCATATCTTTCGGTATCATCCACCCTCATGATCCGGTCCCAGTTCCTTCCTCCGTCCGAGGAGTTTCTGAAATAGATCTCGCCGTCGTCAAGTCCGGGGACATCTCTCTGCCATACAACGGAGACCAGACCATCGCCCAGGGCAGATACATGCGGGTTAATGTCGATGGTCTCATCAGGTGCCATGGCAACCCTTGCATTTTTGGAAAAGGTCTGGCCATGATCCTCGCTTCTGGTGAACCAGATCTCATCCGGTCCCGCCCTCTTGTCCGTCCAGGCGATATAGAGGTTTCCCTCATCGTCCAGGGAAGGTGTGGCACGGGTTCTTGAATTGTACTGTATGTCATCGGTGAACTCCACCTCCTCCGAGAATGTCTCACCGCCATCGTTGGATACTGCCAGATAGGGCTTCATACCGTACATCTGGTCCCGCCCATCCTGCCAGGTGACGTAGATATCGCTGCCGTGTATCGCCGCCCTGATGAAATCGTGGTTTCGATGTCCATCGTGCAGCAGCCTGTCGGAGTTGATCATCTGAGGGATGGACCATGATGAGGCCCCATCTGTTGAATAGGAGCTCCAAACGTTCCTGTAAGCGCCCTCCAGGTTTCTGTCCTCCCATACGCAGAATAGGCGGTCGACATCGTTTATAACAAGATTGGGTTTGTGGGAATCCCAGTTCTTCATCTCCTTATCCGGATCATCGTATATCTTCGGGGGATCGATCCTGATGGACCTTGTGAAGTTCTCTCCATCCTCTGCCCAGGCCATTCTGATCTGGGCGGGGTCGAAGCGTTGGTCCTCCCATGTAACGTAGACCGTGCCGTTTTGGGCAAGTACCATGGACGGGAACTGCTGGTTCGTGTCATCGTTCGACTCATTGCCATCTATGAGGTTATCATCCACCCTTGTCCCAAGGGCCCATGTCATTCCGTTGTTGTCGGAGTGTGTGATCATCGCATCATTGAAGACGTATGATGTCCTGCTGTGATAGACGACGTAGATTCGCCCCTCATCGTTCACTGCGATATCCATTGGGATCTGATCGTGGAACCTGTCGTTCCCGTTGTCCATGGTGTTCGCGGAGAAGATCGGCAATCCACCGGATACATCATCGGAGATAATTGCGATCATCGGCAGGGTGAGTAAAAACAACATTAACGAGACGGCGATCGTTCTTCTCATGGTATTGATACCTCCAACGGTATATTTGGAATCATGCTGGAACAGAAGATGCAAATGCCTACTAGGTATATTAACGGTTTGTATCTATGGGAGTTGCTGAGGATATCTTTGGGGTGCACTCCAAAAACCTTTGACCGATCAGAGATCTTTCCGGTGGTATGAAAAATACAACAATGATAAAATTATATATTTTTCATTTTTACGTTTGTTGGATGATTGAAATCAAAATAAAAGAGAAACTGAATGTTAAACTGAGATGTGGCCTACCTCTTAAACATTCAGACTACG
>CBDVER010000218.1:0-3874 GCA_965373055.1 uncultured Thermoplasmata archaeon | reverse complement strand
CGGGCCAATGCCACGAAATCACATTCGTTCTTTCCCTGGAAATAGAATACCTCATTTCTCTCTTCCAGAACGCGACAGACGAGGTTTTCTATCAGCCTACCTCGATCCTCGGTCATCCGGGTACTGACCGCCTCGATGAAACCGTTGTCCGACACATAGAACTTCTTTTTGTTAACAAGCTGTTTTTTCATGCTGTGGGAGAACATGTTCAGAACAGACCCAAGATACGATTCTTCAAGGTAGCTTACATACTTCTGGTGAGTGTTCCAACTCGCGAATTCAAGCGACCTCTCCAAAGAGCGGTATGTAAATGGGTTGCTGAAATTCGTTATTAACATACGGTAGAGATCACGAAGGTTCTTAACATTCTCTACCCCATGCCTTATCGATATGTCCTTTAGGACGATATCCTCATAAGTCCTCAGGACCACCTCTAGCTTGCCGTATTTAAGGTATTCTGGCATGCCGCCCATTAGTAGATATTCCTCAAAGAGCGCCTTCAACTCCATTCTTCCTTCGCTAGTATAGATGGAATCGTTTGTTATTTTATACTCTCTGAATTCTAAAAATTCCGTGAATGAAAAGGGACGTATCAGCACATCGAGGTGGCGTCCGGTCAGCTTTGTGCTTATCTCGGAACTTAACAATCGTGCGTTGGACCCGGTGAGATAGAACTTGTAACCTTGCTCCATCAGACGCCTTACAAACATCTCGAAACCCGGGATGTTCTGTACCTCGTCCAACAGGAACAATCTGCTTTCACCGAACAACTCTATTTGGGCTTCATGGAGCTTCTGAAAATCCTTTGCTTCAATATCCAACAGCCGTTCATCCTCGAAATTGATATAGAAAAAATTTCGCGTATCCAACTCCTCCACCAGCTGCCGCAGAACCGTTGATTTCCCGCATCGCCTCAGGCCGGTGATCACGATCGTATGAGGAACTGATACCTTTTCTACCAATTCATTCAAAGCGCTCCGCCTTACGCCGAGAGGACGTTCAAGAAAATCGTTCCTCTGCTCCGTAAGTACCTGACGTATTCGATCGGAAGAGAGCATATGCCAAATATAAATTATCAAATATAAATATCTTGCTAACTTATATTTGTCAAGAATGTCTATCTTGACACGTGGCATTTATCATAATATGCCATTGTGACATCTGTGAATGGCCGAAAACTCATCGCAGGGAGGGGGTGAGATGATGCTGACATGGAAACCATACTATGCTCGATAACCAGGTTTGAAGATGCTAAAATTGCCTTTTACAGGCGCTATCGGCCCACTGCTTTCAGGATATCATCCATCATATCCTCCGTCGCCGATCTTCCGATGGCGATCCCCTCCTCTGCCCTGTGGAACTCGAGGAACTTTATACTTCCCAGATCCGGCCTGATGACTATCTCCGGCCGGCTGTTCTTCAGGTTTATATCGGTCAGGCTTCTCTCCATGATATAGATCGAATCCATCATCATGTTGAGGATCCCGGGGCTCAGGTCCCTTCTCTTCTTGAGATTCTTTGTCCTTTCCAGCAGGGCCAGAAGAGGATGGGTATTTGGGCCTTCAGAGGGAACGTCCTCCCTCTTCTTCCTGTATCTCTTTTTCGATACGGCAAAGTGGTTCAGGTCCACTGCGATCACGACATCAGCCCCTAGGTCCCGAGCAGCGGTCACCGGAACGGGATCTATCATCCCCCCATCAACGAGCAGTCTCCCCTTGTACTTCACAGGCGTCAGGAGGCCGGGGACCGATGAGGAGGCCCTTATCGCGGTGATGGTATCTCCCCGATCCAGGACCACCCTCTCACAGGATAGATAATCATAGCATACAGCAGCGAATGGTTTGCCCAGGAATTCTATATCCGGAACGTTGAACTGGTCCCTGAAGAATTGGGAGACCTTCCTGCCATCGAAGAGACCCTGTGTGGGCAGGTTTATCTCAAAGAATGAAAGCATCTTCCAGAAGTCCACCGTCAGCAGGAACTCTTTCAGTTTCTCATATTCCCCTGCAGCATAAAGGGCCCCCACCACCGATCCAACCGAGGTTCCAGCGACAACATCGATCTGGACCCCCTGACCCTCAAGTGCATCGATAACTCCCAGGTGAGCAAGCCCCCTTGCCGAACCACCCCCAAGTGCCAACCCTACCTTTTTTTTCATCTCTCCACCTTGCCAGATCACTTCTTCTCGAGCATCGAAGAGTATTCTACCTTATAAAGTTCATCGGACACATCATCCTGATGATCTATATCGTATGTTTCCGATCTTACGATTACAGCAGTTGTTAATTTGCGGTAATACATTATATATGGCCGAGTAATAATTCAAACATATAAATTGGGGATAGCGATTCATGAATGATGGTTCAGATCATATCCGAAATACTGCAGAAACTGACCTAACGATGATTCCCATGGCCGAGATGGAACGCCGATTGGCCGAAGAAAAAGAGCTGTTCCGGGACCTCATGGAATCGCTGGGGGATTGGGTCTGGGAGATGGACCTCAACGGGATCCACACCTACTCCAATGACGCCGTTAAGAAGATGCTGGGATACGAACCGGAGGAGATCGTGGGGATGGATTCGATGGACCTCTGGCCCGAAAGGACCTTGACAGATACAGGGCGAAAGAACCACCTGGAACGGTTGGGGGAGGGAAAGGGCTGGAAGAACTTCCAGGCCCTCTTCAAGCACAAGGACGGGCACACGGTCTACGTCCTTTCCTCGGCGGTCCCCCTATTCGATGAGAGCGGTGTACTCAAAGGGTACAGGGGAATAGACAGGGATATCAACGAGAGGGTGAAAAAGGACCGGGAACTGGAGGGGTCCAAGGAGCAGCTGGAGCTGATCAACAAGATACTCAGACACGACCTCACGAACAACCTTACCGTCATCAGCATCGCCCTGGACCATTACAGGAGGGAGGGTGACCTGAACCTGCTTGATTCGGCGGAGGCGAAGGTATATGGTTCATTCAAACTGATCGACCAGATGAAAAGCCTGGAAATGATCGTTTCAAAGGGTGGGGCCCTCAGATCGGTGGATGTTCATGATGTTGTTGAAAAGATCAGCTCCAATCTGGATATCGGGGTGGACAACGAATGCCACTGCAGTGTGTTGGCCGATGATGCATTCCATTCCGTGAGGGAGAACCTGATCCGGAATGCGATCAAGCATGGTGGCACGGACAGGATGGTGATCAGGTGCCAAGGCGACCCGGACGGGGAGGGCATGGTCACACTGGATGTGATCGATTTCGGGAAAGGGATTCCCGACAACATCAAGGAGAAGATCTTCGTGGAGAGCTTCACGTATGGAGGGGGCGGAGGCACCGGTCTCGGCCTATATATTGTGGAGAGAGCCCTCCGAAGATACGGTGGAAGTGTAACCGTTCATGACAACGAACCGAATGGTGCCGTATTCAGATTAAAATTGAAAAATGGCGAATGATGCCGATCACCAAAGTGGAACACACTTGAGCATGAACGTTTTAAGGATACCCATATCGAAAATGTAATTGAGTTCGATATCCCCTTATCTACCCTTCCTCATCTGGACCATGATATGGGCCGTATCGACAAGGAGGAGAATGACCGTAACGAAGGTGAGAATAGTCCGCACCGTAGAACTAAGATGAAAGAGCGGATCCAACTGTATGAACAATATTATCATTAGAAATATGAGAAGGTATACCCACCCCTGCCAGGTCTTCGGCATCAGGCCGATCCCCGTATATCTTCTGGGTTTGAACCACCCGGGCCTGCCTATCATCGTCAATCCATATACCGTCAATTATCAAATCGTTTTCCACAGCTCATATCATCCAATATCTGATAGTGCCTCATTCTTCAATAATCATTAAATATCTATGCCCT
>CBDVER010000217.1:0-3883 GCA_965373055.1 uncultured Thermoplasmata archaeon | reverse complement strand
GGGGTCTCATCCGATCCGAACTCGGGAATATCGTTATCCTCCACGATTACGGTCCTGATCCCCGTCTCGTTCCAATTGTCCGACGTATCCGTGGCGTGAATCATATAATATAATGTATCCATGGAATTGCAGGGAATCGTTATCTCATGGACATATGGGCCCGAACCAGACATGCTCTCGTTGAAATGGGTTCCGCTCCCGAACCAGTACTCGACCCATACTCCCGACACGCCGATGTTATCCGTCAGATCGATGACGAATTCGAACGTCTCACCCGTCGTACCCGAATCGGGAGTGCTATCGTAAGTGAATGATGCGAGATTGGCATCCGATATCAAAACCGCCTTTAGATCGCTTCTGTTCCAGTTGTCTGATGTGTCATTTGCATGGAAGAGGTAGTATAGATCCTCCGTGGAATTCCATGGGATTGTTATTTCATATGTTTGGGATTTGGACATGCTAGCGTTGGTATGCGCACCCGAACCGAACCAGTACTCGATCCATACGGAGGATACGCCGATATTGTCTGTGATATTGCCGGAGAAGATGAACGGATCACCCGTTGTTCCGGAGACAGGGGTCGGATCCGCATTAAATATCGGACGATCATTATCGGACACCTTTGCAATCCTCTCGTATGTCTGATTCGAGTTATCGGACGTGTCGTTCGCATGGAAGATGTAGTATAGATCTCTGGGAGAATTCCAAGGAATAGTCATCTCGTACGTATACGAACCCTCTCCCAACATGCTCCCGTTCTGATGGGGTCCGGCTCCGAACCAGTACTCGACCCATACGGCAAATACTGCGACGTTATCTGCGACTTCAATTCCGAAGATGAACGGATCGCCAGTGGTGCAATTTCTCGGAGAGGTGTCCCTTCCGAATTCGACCTGATCGTTGTCATATATGATGACATTCCTCTCCAGGGTCCGGTTCCAGTTATCAGAGGAATCTAAGGATCCAATGACATAGCTTAGCGACAGGGTGGAATTTTCCGGCATTACTATCGGATAATGGTATGATCCGGAAGCACCCAGGCTCACATTAGTATGGGTCCCTGATCCAAACCGATATTCGAGGAATACTCCTGATAACTCGATATTGTCGACAACCGAGAAGTTTAAATTGAATGTCTCGCCCGTCGTGCTATAGCTCCCGATCGCACTCGTATTGACACAAGGAGGATCGTTGTCAAGAACCTCAACGTTTTTGACCTTGGTTTGAGCGGAATTATTCGAAGTATCCAGCGCATAGAAGCGATAGCTCAATGTCTCCGTCGAATTCCAGGGAATGATTATCCGACCCTCGTACGATCCTGCGCCAGAGTGATTCAATAAAGTATGGCCTCCGCCGCCGAACCAATACTCGACCTGGGCCAAGCTTACTCCGCTGTCATCCGTAACGGATATGTTGAAGAGGAACGGATCGCCCGTCGTCGCTGTATGGTTCGTCGAATCCACGCCGAAGATGGGCCTGGTCATATCCTTCTTGAATTTCGTTACAAAAACATCCGAACCTCCCGCACGGCCCGTATCGTACGCCCCGGCCGTCGTCGGATAATTGGATGAATCGGTGTACCCGGTAAGTATAACTGAACCGTAACTATCCAGGATGACCTTCTTCCCGTAGTCCGTACTGGAACCTCCCAGGAACGTTGAATACAGCATCTGCGATCCATTCGCGCTGATCTTGCTTAAAAAAACGTCATTGACGCCGTAGCTGTTCATGGTCTCGTCATAGGCCCCGGGCGTGGTCGGATAGTTGTACGATCGTGTATAACCGGTCACATAGAGGTTGTTGTCCTGGTCCAATGCGACTCCGTAACCGACATCCCTGGTGGCTCCACCGATGAAGGTTGAATATAGGAGGGCGGACGCGTTATGGTTCAATTTGAGCGCAAAAACATCGTAATTCCCGTTCAGGGACGTATCAAAGGCACCTGTTGTCGTCGGGTGATCTCCTGAGCTGGTATGGCCGGTTACATATGCGTTGTTGTCGGAATCCAGCACGATCCCCAATCCCACCTCATAACCCCCTCCTCCAACGAGTGTCGAATAGATTAAATAATCTCCAGTCGAGTTCAATTTCAACACGAAGGCATCCGAATTGCCGTTAAACGTCCTGTCGAACGCATCCTTTGTGGTAGGAAAGCTGCATGAAGTGTAACCGGTCAGGTATACGTTATTTGACGTATCCAGCGTGATCCCGTAGCCAATGGAGAAACTTCCGCTGCCTATCCATGTGGAGAAAACAATGGAGGATCCGGACTCGTTCAATTTGGTTATGAATGCGTTGGCCCCGTCACTGTACGTATCGAATGAACCATCGGTTACCGGATAGAAATAGGAGTTGGAGTAACCCGTTATATATGCATTATGGTCCGCATCGACGGCAATCCCCCATCCGAATTCTAGGGCACTCCCCCCCACGAAGGTCGAATATATCAAGCTCGAGCCGGAAGGGCTCAACTTCGTAACAAAGACATCACGATTTCCACTCTGGACAGTATCATAGGCCCCGGAGGTCGTGGGATAATCCGTCACACCGTCCATGGTCTCGCCCGTGATGTAGATATATCCATCGTCATCGAGCACGATATCCCGACCGCATTCGGCGTCCGAACCCCCTATGAATGTGGAAAAAATCACGGATGTACCGTTTGAATTCAGTTTCGTTACGAACACATCCAAGTTACCATTTTGGGCGGTATCGTAAGCTCCTGTGCTAGTCGGGTAATTCGTCGAGGCAGTCTGCCCAGTTAAGTAGACGTTATTCGACGAATCGAGGGCACACCCATAACATTGATCATCCGATGTACCTCCCACATATGTCGAGTAAATGAGGGGGTCGATGATCACCTCTTCTTCCGTATCATATAACCCGATCTCAAATCCGAAGCATGTGTTATTCATGATGGAGAAACTACATGGGATCATCTCGTCTGACCTTTTCGCATACGACGCTACCAATCCTCCGTCTATGATGTCCCAATATTCAGTTCCGATAACGAGATCACCCCTCTCGCTCATCGATAGAGAGCGATGCCCTTCAATCTCGAATGCGATCCGTTCGGGATCAGCACCCGGATGTAAAATCAGGTCATATTTTATCGCTCCATCCTTTATTCGGTACACGAGATCGATCCCGTCCCATAGGTTCGGATATACCACTTCCAGGTAGTTCGGAACCTCAGGGATCCACCCTTCTGGTTCGTTCCCGATGAAGAAATTGGTATCAAACGAACATCTTACCCTGCCTTCGGGGAACACCCGATTCGCCCCGATGAATGTGTACTTGAGAACCACCCCCTTCACGCGATATCCGGTGAGGAGGCCGTCCGTTGGATAGGGGGAATCATCGGACTCCGGACCCTCTTTGCTGACCGTCTCGGTCTCCCGGAACCTATAGTACGGGCCTGTAGGTGTGAAGAATACGTTCCCTCCCCTGGAGTAGAACTGGACCTCATCTATATCCATTTGACCAAGGTTGTGGATGAAATAGGAATCGGATATTTCGAAGTCCTTCTCATTCATTGATTCCGCGGGGATCATATAATCGATCGTATCCGCTCCAATCTTGAAAGAGGGAATCAATATGGTCGCCAACAGTAAACATACAATAATAGATATTATGAACCTCATGCATTCCTCTCCTTTTGTCTTTAACAGGCTGTTGCATGAATAAGATAGAGATATGGGTTGTTAAATCTTTCTTTCAGGCATCGAACCAAAGAATAAATGGACCCTGCGTCATAAGATCTTGATTTGGAATCACTATCCGGGCAACTTTAAAACAGTAGGGTCTAACAGGATTTAATACTGGACTGCACCCCAATCAGCGGACACTCTGATTATCTATGATGATATTGCCCATTCTCTCT
>CBDVER010000216.1:0-3934 GCA_965373055.1 uncultured Thermoplasmata archaeon | reverse complement strand
GACACGCCGGACGGGTCCCTGACCCTGCTCCTTGAGGTGGAAGGCTCTGCGATGGGTCCGATAGACACGTATTCAACTTACGTGGGTTCCCACAACAGCTCTTACAGCTACACGGTCCCCCCGAACATGGATTCCCAGGATATCACGATCGAGGCGAGAGTGTACGACCGGGACGGCTCGTATGCTACATGGGACTCCTCACTATCCACCTACAATAACCCACCCAACGGCACCATTGAGGGCGGCCCGTTCAACGTCTCCCGATTGGATGAGGTCTCCTATACCCTCATATACAGCGACCCGGAGGGCCAACCCACCAGGAGCGCCCAGGTATCGCTATGGGGGCCCAAGGGTAGGGAAACTGAGGCCGTTGCCGAGATCCACAAGCTATCCCTGGAACATCTACAGGAGTATGAGCTGACCATCAACTGCTCTGAACTTGATATTGGGGTGTACGACCTGATATTCTCGTTCGAGGACGACGAGTGGGCGGATGATCTTGTGACACTCGAGGACGCGTTGACCGTACACAACATACTACCCGTGATCGGAGAGGTGGCCCTGGAATACCTCCAGTCCGACGTGGAGATCGGATCCAGTATATTGAGGGGGGATACGGTCACGGTCCGACTTGCCGTTGAAGATTGGGACGACCCGGGTTACGGCCTCTACCTGGACGGCATACTGATAGGCCCGGACGGCGAGGCCGTGAGGGATATCGCCTTCTCAAAGAGAGGCACCTCTACATTCGAATTCGACCTCAGGACGGATATGAATTGGCCATTCGGCCTATACTCCCTTGAGCTGACCCTGACCGACGACCAGATGGGCACGGACCGCGTTGTGATCGAAGATATATTCTCCCTCTACAGCGAGGCTCCCGAGGTGAGCGACGTCTCCGTCTCATTGGAGGATGATGGGTCTGTACTGGTCGAGGTCCTGATATTATCAGGTGCGGGCGGCTCCCTGCCCGAGAGTATCACGGCAGAGCTGACATACGGCAACGGGACGATCGTTCAGATCGACCTGATATCAGTGGGAGCCCTGCTGTGGTATCACTCCACAGAAGTGGAGCGTATCCCCACAGGGATATCACTTGTACTGAAGGACGATCAGGGCCGTATCCAATACTGGAACGGATCTCTGGACCTGAACACGTCCGAACCCGTTGGGGATGATGATCCGCCAGATGTGGTGGAGGAGGATAGCTCGTCCCTTCCGATGATAGCTGCGGTGGTCCTGATCGCCCTGCTGGTTCTGGCCGTCATAGGCTTCTTCATCATGTACGTGGTCACATCCCGAAAGAGGGCATCAAGGGTGCCGATCATGATGGCCCCCCCGCCCGTGCCCCCGGGCATGATCTCTGGTGATACTGCCTCTCAGCTTCCGGCCCCCGTGGAGGAGGGTCAGACGGACCTGATAGCGGATGGCGGCACAGCCAAGGAGGAGCTTCCGCCTACGGTGCCGGAGCCCCCGGCCGATGGAGGGGAGGCACCGGTGGAGGGTACTGAAGGTGAGGTGGCCCCCCCCGAGGCCCCGGATGAGGTGCCCACGGTCGAGGAGGCCGTGCCCCCGGAGGAGCCCGTGGAGATGCCGATACCGGAGGACCCGACCGTCCCCGATCCGGTGCCTGGACCTCCCGAAGAGCCTCCACTTCCCTGATACAGCCTAACATTGACCTCCCTCGGAACATATTCGATCTGTCAAAGTTGGGATACAGAAGGATATAAGAAGGAGAAGTGGGTAGCCGATTTGATAGGCCATGTTCAAAGTGCCCACAATAATGACCGCAGATGAGATCCTCGACAAGGCGTTCCGCAGGGCCAACAAGATCCAGGTATCCGACCCCAACTACAGGTTCAGGATGCAGAAGCTCAACTCATCCAAGGTCGACTCCGCAACCTCCGTGATCGATGCCACCCTGAAGAAGTACGTGGAGGCGTTCCCCTCATTCGACAACATCCCCGAGTTCTACAGGGCCCTTATCGACCTGATGTTCTCGGTGGACAAGATCCGCAGGTCCCTTGGCAGGATCGACGGGGCCAGAAAGGAGATCACCAAGATAGGCTCCAAGTCGGCCCGTCAGATCAAGAGGACCGGTAAACCCACCTATATGGCCTACAAGAGGACCGAGGCATACGGTAGGGTATCGTCGATCGTAAAGAGGCTTGACCCGACCCTGCGCTATCTGGACGAGGTTCGGAACGGGTTCAAGCAGCTCCCGGCCATTCCCACCAAGTACCCCACAGCCGTGATAGCGGGGTCACCCAACGTGGGGAAATCCCAGCTTATCAATGCGATGTCCACCGCCACTCCCAAGGTGGCATCCTACCCCTTCACCAGCCAGGAGCTCTCCGTGGGCCATTTCATGGACAGCAGGGACAGATACCAGCTCGTGGACACGCCCGGCCTGCTCGATAGGCCCTTCGACGAGCGCAACAGCATAGAGAAGCAGGCCGTCCTCGCCCTGACCCTTCTGACCGATCTGTGCATATACATGGTCGATCCCACCGGGAACTGTGGTTTTCCACTTGAGCCGCAGCTATCCCTTCTGGACTCCCTCTTCGAATCCATCCCCGATATGAGGTTTCTCATGGTGATAGGCAAGTCGGACCTCGATATACCCGATCACGTGGATATGTCATTCATGGAATCGCTTCCGGAGAAGCTGGGAGATCGGTACCTGGGCACTTTAACAATATCGGCAAAGGAGGGGACCGGCCTGGATGAACTGAGGGCCATACTGGTGGAGTCGCTGGAGGCGAGGGAGCCCCGTTTGAAGGAGAAGAAGGAGATCATCGAGTGATCATCTCTCGATCAGCTTCTCTATCTCAAGGTGCTCCTCCAGGTAGTTGATGATCCTGTTGAAGTACTCCTCCTCCATCTCACCGTCGATGTCCAGGTAGATATCGTGGGAGAACCTCGTGTGTTTCTTACGGACCTTGATCCTCGCCTCGAGCCCATCCTCCTCGCCCTTGAACACCGTTCCGGAAGCCTCCTCGATGGTGGCGTCCGACGACGCTATCTCCCTGATATTCTCCAGGACCTCGCGGAGGTCCCACTCCTTCTCCGGATGCTCGTAAACCACCTCGTCCCCTATCTTCAGGGAGGCGAGGTTCTTGAACTTCGCCTTGGCAAGGGCGCGCAGGCAGAGCTCGATCGTGGAAACCACGTCGAAGTCGGCGTCCCTGGGGTCGATCCCGATAACGTCAAGGAAGGTCTCGACGAAGTTATCATCCCCTATGTCCTTGGCGTCCAGATCGATGTAGAGCCTCGGGTCCTTCACCCTCTTGACCGTTGAGGGTTTCGGCCTGAATATCTCCCTCCTGGGCTCTGCAGATACCTCGAAGGAGGGGATCAATCCGGGATACTGTCCCTCTAGTCTGGCCCTGTGCTTGCTGGAGGACCCTTTCATGATCCTGACATCCCTCTCCACTCCGTACGTATCGCTCTTGGACATGGAGGGCGAAAGGACCTTTTGGTTAATTATCTTGGCGTTCCAGGGCGAAAATATGGGGTAATATGGCCCGGAAGCCTCCTAGAAACAAATAAAATGATGAAAGGCGATATTACCGGTGAACTGCCATGGGAGAAATAGCCTCGAACGCTCACATATTGATGATCGCCATATTGATACTTGTGGTGATACTCTACGCCCTTTACGTCACGATCTCCATAGTCAAGAGGAGGACCCGGATACGGGACTCCAACAAGGAGATATCGATCATAAAGATGGACCTGATATCCAAGCAGTCCCATCTTCAGAGCCTCATCGAGGACTCGGTGACCTGGACGCCCAGGGACCTTGAGACCTACGAGGCGGCCATGGAGGATACCAAGCTCCTGAAGGGGAAGCTGGATACCGGCATGGATATCGCCGATGTCAAGACCAAGAGGCTGGAGCTGGGGAATGAGACGCACCAGCTGTTCGAAA
>CBDVER010000215.1:0-3939 GCA_965373055.1 uncultured Thermoplasmata archaeon | reverse complement strand
CCTCTTCCTGGCCTCCAGCCTGGCTGTTCTTGTGTCGGTGGCCATATTGTACACCCTCATCGAGGGGGCCTACTCCTTCTTCGCTCACCCGGACGTTGACGCTTTTGATTTCTTCTTTGGAAGCCAGTGGCTTCCCACATCCAATAAGGACCCCAGTTTCGGGATCCTGCCCTTGTTGAACGGCACCCTTTTGATAGCAGGAGGGACAATACTTCTCGCTGGACCGATAGGGATAGGGGCCGCTCTCTATCTTTCGGAATTTGCCGGGATCAGACTCAGGGCCATCATGAAGCCCGTGATCGAGCTCCTTGCAGGGATACCTTCTATCGTCTACGGTTTCTTCGCGATCATCGTTATCAGCCCCATCCTTCAGGACCACCTGGATGCGGACTACTTCAACGCGGCCAGTGCGATCGTTGTGATGACGTTCATGGTGCTGCCCATCATAGTGAGCATCTCGGATGATGCCATGAAGGCCGTCCCAAGACATATGCGAGAAGCCAGCCTCGCCATGGGGGCCACGAAATGGGAGACCTCTCTCAAAGTTGTGATGCCTGCAGCCTCCAGCGGGATCGCGGCCTCGATCATGTTGGGGCTGGCGAGGGCCATTGGAGAGACCATGGTGGTGGCACTCGCCGCCGGGCAGAAGGCGAATGTCGGCTTGAACCCAATGCAGTCGGTCCTCACCATGACCGGCTTCATCGCATCCGTCGCCACAGGTGACATACCTCCGGGCACGGCTGCTGTGGAGGCTGCTTTCGCCGTGGGCCTCTATCTGTTCGTGCTCACATTCATCATAAACAGGATCGCGGGGCGCATCGTCATGAGGATCAAGAGCGGGGGGAGAGCAAGGAAGAAGGCGTCAAAATTCAACCTGGTCGGCCGGCTGCTGGAGGAGAGGCACAGGCGGGGGGTCGCCAGGATGGTCCGGGAGAAGGAGGGGAGAGACAAGGCCCGGAAGAAGGAGAGGCACTCCTACTTCGATGAGGAGAGGCAGATGCGGCGTTTGAGATGGAGGCATCTCATCGGGAGGTTGGGGGTTGGGATGACCATGGGCAGCCTCGCCCTCGCAGTGATCTTTCTGATGGTCCTGCTGGTTAGGACATTTTTACAGGGATACGGCGGCATCACGTGGAACTTCCTCACGGGAGTACCAGGCTGGAGGCCGGAGGACGCAAGCATCTATCCCGCGCTGGTCGGGTCGGTCTCTCTCATGGTATTGACGATGATCATGGCGGTCCCGATAGGGGTCGGGACGGCCGTCTATTTCAACGAGATCGCACCTGATACGAGGTATACCCGTTTTCTCCGTAATCTGATCCAGAACCTTGCAGGGGTTCCCTCGATAGTGTTCGGCCTTGTCGGGCTGGCGATCTTCGTCCGGATGTTCGACCTTGGGCCCAGCATATTGGCGGGGAGCCTGACCCTTGCGTTCATGGTCCTCCCGATAATCGTCGTATCATCGGAGGAGGCGTTGAGGTCCGTTCCGATAGGTTTCCGGGAGGCTGCGAGGGGTATGGGGGCCACCAGATGGCAGACCGTCAGGCATCACGTGCTGCCAAACGCGGTGCCGGGGATAATAACGGGTTCCATTCTTGCCCTGTCAAGGGCGATAGGGGAGACGGCCCCGATCCTGTTCATAGGCGGGATGTTCTCAAAGGCGGTGCCTAACGAGCTTACGGACAGCTTCGTTGCGCTTCCGCTTCTCATTTTCAACTGGTCCACGGATGCTAATCAGGACTTCGTCGAGGTCGCTGCCAGCACGATATTGGTCCTGCTGGGGATCCTGCTGACCATGAATGCGGTGGCAATATTCATCAGGTACAGATCACAGGCGAGGAGGAGATGGTGATGTTCTCAATGAAGACAAAGAGGTCGATGGGTGGGATCGAAAAGGCGGTTCACGGAAGATCGATAAACGGGATCAAGGAGAGGAGCAGAAATGACATCGTGCTCGAATCGGTGAATATCTACTATTCTGGAGTCGCGGCGATCAGGGATGTCAGCATGAGGATCCCCGAGAAAAAGGTCACTGCTTTCATAGGGCCATCCGGCTGTGGAAAGTCCACCCTCATCCGGAACATCAACAGGATGAACGAGGAGATACCGGGATGTACGTCCGAGGGAAGGATCATCTGGAAGGATGTGAACATCCTTGACAGGAAGGTGGACCCGGTGGCGCTCCGGAGGAAGATCGGGATGGTATTCCAAAAGCCCAACCCTTTCCCGAAGTCCATCTTCGACAATGTCGCCTACGGGCCCAGGTTGGCTGGGATCAGGGGGAAGAAAAAGCTCTCGGAGATCGTGGTACAGAGCCTGGTTGATGCCGCGCTCTGGGACGAGGTGAGCGATAGGCTGAGTGAGAATGCAATGGACCTTTCCGGGGGACAGCAGCAGAGATTGTGTATCGCCCGTGCCCTTGCGATCGAGCCGGAGGTCCTCCTCATGGACGAGCCCTGTTCCGCCCTGGACCCCATAGCCACCGCGAAGATAGAGGACCTCATCAACGAGCTGAAGAAGGAGTATACCGTGGTGATCGTGACACACAACATGCATCAGGCTGCCAGGATAAGCGATTACACGGGATTCATGTATCTTGGGGAGCTGATAGAGTTCGGGAGGACAAAACAGGTCTTCGAGAACCCCAGGGAGGAGCTTACTGAAAGATATATCACGGGGAGATTCGGATAGGTGATAAGATGCCCACGAAATTCGACAATGAGATGGAAGAGATAGAGAGGAAGATCGAGCGGATGAGCCATCTGGCCAGGGACATGCTTCTCGATTCGGTGGCCTCTCTCAAGGATAGGAACACAGACCTTGCCAACGACGTGCTATCCAGAAAGGATGAACTCTACGAGCTGGACCATGGCATAGAGGCGCAGACGCTCAACGTGCTCACTCTCTATCAGCCCATGGCAAAGGAGATGAGGAACCTGGGGTGCATACTCAAGATCATCACATACCTGACAAGGATCGGCAGATACGGATATGACATCGCCAAGGTGACAAAGTTACTTGCGGGTCAACCGCATGTGAAAAAGCTGGTTGACATACCTGCGATGGCGAAGGTGGTAGGGGGAATGCTCGATGACGTTCTCGAGGCCTACAGGTCAGGGGATCTTTCCAGGATACGGGACCTCGCAGAGAGGGATGACATCCTGGATGAGGAGAGATACTCGATATTTCGAGAATGCCTCACATACATGATGGAGGACCCAAGGACCATCACCAGGTGCATGCACTACGTGATGGTGGCAAGGTATCTGGAGAGGTGTGGAGATCACGTATGCAAGATCGGCGAGAAGGTCCACTACAAGGTTGAGGGCGTTCACATCGAGATCAGCTGAAAGAGGTTATTCCTCGGGCAGGCGATCTATTCGTTTCCACCTCATCACCATGTAGAATATCGTCACGATGATGATCGCTGCGAGGATCAGTAGAACGAGGAGGAGGAGTGGAATGGTTTCATCGTTCTCTTTTTCATCGGGTATTTCCTTGATCTCTTCCGGAATCACCTTCTTGACTATCTCGATCTTCTTTGTGGCAGTTGAAGAAAGGCCACCGGCGTCCTTTGCAGTTAGCGTGATCAGATGATGGCCAGGGGGCAGTGAAAGGTTGATGGATGGACCCACCCCCAGCTCTCCGGATATATTTGATGACCAGAAGTAGGTGAGGCGGTCGCCATATGGAATGTCCACATCCAATGCGGATGCGTAAACGGTCTGGTCTCCTCCTTCATTATAAATTGAATAGGCGAGGATCGATGCACCGAATGGAGCGTCATTTATGGGTGTTACAATGATAGTAATGTTAATGCCAATCGATAGGGCTCCATCAGAAGCCGCGAAATGAATGATCTCAATTCCGCACCAGTTCTCATCCGGCATGATAGTAGCGATTCCTCCCATGATCCACGTTGTTAGATGATCATCTCCT
>CBDVER010000214.1:0-3943 GCA_965373055.1 uncultured Thermoplasmata archaeon | reverse complement strand
CGAGAAGAGGGCGCTCATGGACGGAGGGGCGCTCCCTCACAGGCTGAACCTCACCCAGATGTCCATGCTCAAGGACAATCATATCGCTGCATTGGGAGGGGGACCGGAGGGGATAAAAAAAGGTGTGAACCAGCTCAGAAAACTCTACGGGCCGTACAATATCATAGAGGTGGAGGCTGAGGACCTGGAGCAGGGGATCGCCGCCCTTGAGGCGGGGGCGGACATCATCATGCTGGACAACATGCCCCCGGAGAAATGCGGGGAGGTTGCGTCCCGCATAAGGGATAGAGCCCGTGAACTATCACGGTCCGTCACGATAGAGGCATCAGGTGGGATCACCATGGAGAACCTCGTGGAGTATGCACCTCATGTCGATGTCATCTCCCTGGGGTCCCTCACCTACGGTGCCCCCGTTATAGGGTTCAGGATGGAGATGGGGTGATATTCCCCGCTTCAGGGCGGGAAAAAGCCTTTTAACCAAATCGTGTTTCGGACCTATCTGTAACACGTAGGATAAACGGGAGTGAAATGAGATGGAGACCTTCTTGCCCCAGGAGATAGAGAGAAAATGGCAGGCGGTATGGGAGGAGAGGGAAACCTTCAAACCCCAGGGCCCACCCAACAGAGAGGGCAAGAAGTTCTTCCTTATTTTCGCCTATCCCGGGGTCTCGGGCTATCTCCACGTAGGCCACATGAGGGGGTTCACCTATGCGGATGTGATCACCCGTTTCAAGAGGGCCACCGGCCACGATGTCCTCTTCCCCGTGGGGTTCCACGCAACGGGGATCCCCGCCATCGCCCTGGCGAAGAAAATTGAGAGAGGGGACGTAAAGACGATAGATTACCTGGTAAACAACGGATGCCCTAAGGATATCGTCCACACCCTGAAGGACGTTGATAAACTGATAGATTTCTTCTCACACGTCTACATAGAAGATTACTGGAAGAGGTTCGGGTTCGGAATGGACTACAGCAGGTGCATGTCCACGATATCGGACGGATACAACCGGTTCATCACCTGGCAGTTCCACAAGCTCCATCAGAAGAAACTGCTTATCACCAAACCCCACCACGCCCCGTTCTGTCCGGGCTGCGGCCCCGTGGCCGTCGACTCGTCCATGACCGATATCGCCCAGGGCGGAGGCGCCGAAACACAGGAGTTCACGGCCCTGAAGTTCAGGCTGAAGGACGGCACGGTGCTTCCCGCAGCCACCCTCAGGCCCGAGACCGTTTTCGGCGTCACCAACATGTGGCTCCATCCCGATGTTGAATACGTCAAGGCCGCCGTGCTGTATGAGACCTGGATAGTCTCCAGGGAGGCCTTTGATAAGCTCAGGTACCAGATGGACGGCAGGGGCGATGTGAAGGAGCTGGAGACGCTCAAGGGCGCCCGGCTCATCGGCTCGACCTGTACCACGCCCATGGGAAGGGAGGTCCCCATACTCCCCGGGACGTTCGTGGACCCGAAGGTGGCGACGGGCGTCGTCATGTCGGTCCCCGCCCACGCCCCCTTCGACCGGGTCGCGCTGAAGGACGTGCAGAGCGAGCTTTCAGCGGGAAAGAACCCCTACGATTTGGATGAGAATATGGTCCGATCCCTCGAGCCTATCACGATGATCCAGACCGGATCGGAGCTCGTGGAGGACCCCGCGGGAATACTCTGCACCCGGATGGGGATAAAAAACCAATCCGAGGCGGACAGGCTGGATGAGGCTACAAAGATCATCTACAAGAACGAGTTCCACTCCGGGGCCCTCACGGATATCTGTCAGGAGTACTCCGGGCTCAAGGTGTCAAGGATCAAGGAGACCCTCCGCGTGGACCTCATTGAGAAGGGGCTCGCAGATGTATTCTTCGAGTTCTCCGAGCCGGTGATCTGCAGATGTGGGAACGCCGTGGTCATCAAGAGGATCCCCGATCAGTGGTTCATCTCCTATTCCGACCCTGACCTGACCAGAAGGGCCAAGGAGCACGCGGCCACCATGGATATCTACCCCGAGGAGTACATGAGGGATATTGGCCCGGTGCTGGATTGGTTCGGGGACAGGGCATGTATCCGCAAGGGTTCATGGCTTGGGACCGAGTTCCCCTACAAGAAGGATTGGATCATCGAGCCCATATCCGATTCCACCCTCTATCCCTCCTACTACATAGTGTCGAAATACCTCAACGAGGGGACGCTGAAACTGGAATGGATGGACGACGCCCTCTTCGATCACGTGTTCCTCGGCAAGGGGGACATCGAAGGCTTCGACCCCGAGAGGAGAGATGTGATCCAGAGCTGCAGGAGGGACTTCCTCTACTGGTATCCACTGGACATCAACCTGGGGGGAAAGGAGCACAAGACGGTCCATTTCCCTGTCTTTCTGATGAACCACGTGGCGATAATGGAGCCTGAGCACTGGCCCAGGGGACTGTTCGTCCACTGGTGGGTCACCATGTCCGGCGGGGACAAGATATCCAAGACCAAGGGCGGGGCGGAGCCGATCCCGGACGCGATCAGGGAGTACGGCGTCGATGCGATGAGGCTCTACTACTGCCACGTGGGATCGGCGAACATGGACGTCGAGTGGCAGAAGGATACCGTCTCCCATTACAGGGCGAGGATGAGAAGGATCCACGAGCAGATCGACGAGCTGCTCTCCCTGAAGGAGGGCGGGCCCTCGGAGATGGACAGCTGGCTTCTATCGATAATGAACCAGAGGTTGAGCGAGGTGACGGAGCATCTGGAGAGAGGAAGCCTCAGGGAGGCCTCCAATATCATCTACTTCACCATACCTTCGGACCTGAAATGGTACACAAGGAGGGGAGGACGGTCGCAATCCACACTGAGGGATATGCTGGGTATATGGGTACAGATGCTCCAGCCCTTCACGCCTCACCTTGCCGAGGAGATATGGAAGAGGATCGGAGGGGAAGGGCTCGTATCAACCCATCCCTGGCCACACATCGAGGAGGCGGAGACCAACATCTCCTCCCTCAAGGTGGAGGAGTACGTTATCAAGCTCCTTGAGGACCTCAACCGCGTCAAGAAGATCACGGATATGGAGCCGAACAGGATCATCCTCTACACCTCATCGGCCTGGAAATGGACCGTACTTGAGAAGCTTATGGATATGGCCGATGCGAGCGACGGCAGGATAAACCCGGGAGATGCGATCAAAGCGCTAATGGCCGTGGAGGACCTGGGAACCTACAGGAAGATGATACCAAAGCTGGTTGGCAGGCTCTCAAAGGACGTCGTCAAGATGGGGCCCGAGGAGCGGGACCGATACAAACTCCTAAGAGATGAGATGGAGAGGCTTGAGAACCTCTCATCCTTCCTCTCTGAGGAGATGGGATGTGAGGTGAAGGTCTATTCGGAGGAGGATGGGGATAAAGAGGACCCCATGGGAAAGTCCAAAGCTTCACTACCGTTGAAGCCAGCGATATTCATGGAGTGAATCCAGACCAGGGATCATTTCATATATTCAAGAGCCTCTCTGAGCTTGACAGGGCCCATGAACGAGACCGATGTTCCATCGACATCCACCTCACCACCCTCACCTTCGAAGATCACAACAAATGCCCTCTTCGGCGAATACATCCTGATAAAGGACCTCAAGGCCGATTCCACCCTGTTTCCAGGCACCTTCAACTTCACCTCTATAGGGACCATCTCATTTCCCAGCTGTATGATGAAATCCACCTCCGGCCCCGTCTTCTTCCTCCAGTATTTCGGCTCGTAACCGAGCTTTATCAACTCCGTGAAGACAAAATTCTCAAACGAAGGGCCGTCGATCTTCATTCCAATATTCCCTGAGATGACATTCCTCATCCCATTATCAATGAAATACAACTTCGGCTGCTTGATCAATTCCTTGTTCGCATTGGAAAAATATGGATCGACCCTCCTGATAAGATAGCTCTTTTCCATGGCTGAAAGGTAGGACTTGAGGGTCTT
>CBDVER010000213.1:0-3958 GCA_965373055.1 uncultured Thermoplasmata archaeon | reverse complement strand
TCCCGCTTTATCGTGTGAACGACCATAATCTCACCTCCGTGTCAGGCCATGCTCTTTCTGGTATGGTTGAGGGTCCCTCCCTCCCTGATAACCTCGATCTCCCTTTCGGAAAGATCGTGTACAATAGGTATGGAGATGCCCTTGTTCCTCACCTCGATGGTCATCTCGCCCGAGAGGTCGGACAGGTCCAGGAAGAGGTCGTCCCCCTGATCCAGCCTGTCGAAATCAGCAATCTCCTTGAAGGTGAGAGGCATGATCCCGAAATTGATCAGGTTGGCCCTGTGGATCCTGGCGAATGTTTTAACGATCACCGCCTTGACCCCCAGGTACTTGGGGGCGAGCGCCGCATGCTCCCTGGATGAGCCCTGGCCGTAGTTATCGCCTCCTATGATGAAGCCGCCTCCCTTCTCCTGCGCCCTCCTTGGGAACTCCTCGTCCACCTGTGAGAAGACGTACTCGGATATCGCGGGTATGTTGGAACGAAGGGGGAGGATCCTGGCACCGGCGGGCATGATGTGGTCCGTGGTGATGTTATCCTCCACCTTTATCAGGACCTCGCCCTCCTGGGACGTTGGAAGGGGGGGGAAATCCGGTAGGGGCTTGATGTTCGGGCCCCTGACTATCTCCACCTTCCTCGCCTCCTCCTCCGGAAGCGGGAATATGAACAGGTTGTTATCGACGAGGTAGCGGGTGGGCTACTCTATCTTGTGGTATTCGCCAAGCTCCCTGTGGTCGGCCATGACACCTTTCAACGCCGTGGCAGCGGCAACCTCGGGAGATACCAGATATGCGTCCGCATCCTTGGTTCCCGACCTCCCCTTGAAGTTCCTGTTGAACGTCCTTACCGAGACGGCGCCTGACCGGGGGGCCAACCCCATGCCGATACAGGGGCCACAGCCGGATTCCAGCATCCTGAAACCCGCCTCTACCAGATCGCCGTATGCGCCGGTCCTGACCAGCTCCCTGATTATCGTCCTCGAGCCCGGTGAGATGGTGGCTGAGATATCATCGTGAATCCTCTTTCCCTTCACCGTTTGGGCCACTATCATCAGGTCGCGAAATGAGGAGTTGGTGCACGATCCGATGCAGACCTGGTCCACCTTCATCCCCTGAAGTTCCGAGACCGGCACGACCGTTCCGGGCGAATGGGGTTTTGCCGCAAGTGGAACGAGGGCGGATAGGTCCATCTCCATCATCTCATCGTACTGTGCGTCGTCATCGGCCTTCATCTCCACCCACTGGTCGCCCCTTCCCATCGCCTCCATGAACCTCTTTGTGTTCTCATCGGAGGGGAAGATGGATGTGGTGCATCCTGTCTCGGTACCCATGTTGGTCACGGTGGCCCTTTCGGGCACCGATAATGTGGCGAGGGCGGGTCCGAAATACTCCAAAATGTAACCCCTGCCTCCCTTGACGTCGAGACGTCTGAGGATCTCCAGGATTATATCCTTCCCTGAAACCCAATCGGGCAGTGCCCCGGTGAGCCTGATACCCATGATCTTTGGGTATTTCAATTTGAAAGCTCCACCTGCCATGGCTACCGCGACATCGAGTCCACCGGCACCTATGGCCATCTGGCCGATCCCCCCGGCTGTCGGGGTATGTGAATCTGAGCCGATAAGCGTCTTTCCCGGGGTGGAGAACCTCTCCAGAAAGACCTGATGGCAGATCCCGTTCCCCGCCCTGGACAGGACGATCCCGTACCTCTTTGCAATGGACTGCAGGTACCTGTGGTCGTCCGCGTTCTTGAAGTCGGACTGGAGCATGTTGTGGTCTATGAAGGAGACGGACCTCTCGGCCCTCACCCTGTCCAACCCCATCGCCTCGAACTGGAGATAGGCCATGGTCCCCGTTGCATCCTGCGTCAGGGTATGGTCCATCCTAATCGCGATCTCCTCTCCGGGAGATTCAACTCCCTCTATCATATGTTCCTTCAAGATCTTCTGAGCCAAGGTTCTTCCCATAGAATCCCTCCACATGGTAATACGGTAAGGCAAATGGGAATTATAGCCCCAGTATATATAACTTACTGAATTATGATTATCTCTCGATAATTACGAAATATTGTAAATGATCTTGTAATATTATGGCCTTTTATTCGTCATCCTTAAATAGCATAACCACCATGTTGAAAAATCCGGGGTGAAATCAGTGGATCTATCGACTACCGAGCGTGCAGTCCTTATGGGCATGGTCACCTATCCTGATATGCAGGATCGGGAGATATCATCAATGCTGGACCTCCCCAATTCCACATATGCCTCGGCGAAGTCCAAGATCCTCAAACAGGGCCTGGTCCAGGACATCTTCATTCCCATCTTTCCCAGGCTCGGGTTCGAACTTCTTGCCACGGTCTTCGGTGATTTCAATCCATCCATTCCCTTCAGTGAGAGGCTACGGAACACGAAGATGACAGTGGAGGCATCCCCCGAGATGATCGTTTCCATAGGCGAGTCACACAGGGGTTTCTCCCTTTCGATAGCCAGGAACGTCACCAGGATCATGAAGATCATGGACGTCAGGATGAGGCTCCTGGCCAGGCTGAACCTCCTGGAGATAGAGCTGCCCACACAGGTACTGTTCCCCTTCCAGCTATCCCACGTCCACCGGTTCTTCAATAACGCACCCCTGTTGTTCAAGAGGATACAGGAGATCGGGGGCTTTCAGAGCGACCACCTGGAGGACCTCTTCACACCAGAACAGCTGAGGAAGAAGGACAAGATCCTGCAGCTGGATGGCTCCAGGATGATCAACGAGCCGGCGCAGGTGAATCTATCCAAAACCCAGCTGGATATCCTTCTGTACCTGATCAAGTATCCGGAGCTCTCCGCCTCGAGGCTATCGGCCGTATCCCCCTATTCCAGGCATACGATCTCGAGGGCAAAGGACCACCTCCAGGACGAGGGATACATCACCAGGATGAGGATCCTGGACCTGGCCCAGCTGGGCTACACGATCCTTACGCTATTCCAGTCAAGGCTTGACCCGAAGCATCCCATAACCATTGGCGAGTGTACCATGCCTCAGCTGCTTCAGGATGAGACCATCTTCTTCACCAGCAGGCCAACGGAGATGGTCATGATCGCCGTCTATCCCGACTACGTTGAGTACAACAAAGGGATGTCCGCCTTCAACCACTTCCTGAAAAATAATAACCACGCAAATACCATTCCTGTGTTCAGGAACCACTCCCTCCCGGAGGCAATATGGATAAAAAAATTCGCCTTCGAGGACCTGCTCAGGGACCACTTCGACCTCAAGATCTAGAACGTTGTATCACACAGATATCTTACCTTGGGCCACCATCGACCGTTCATGAGGTCCAGGGCTCAGGAGAGATCGGTGAAGGATGAAAGGACCCGATCCACCACCTTACCCGGATCAACCGACGAACTTGGGCCTTGCGGACACGAGCAAGGGCAGCGGAAGAGGCGATCTTTGCATGGTTCCCTGCAGCATCTCCATCTCCTTCAAGAGGTCCTCAACGGTCATCTCCCTCTGGTCTTTCTCCCTGTTCCTTATCCTTACGGTCAGGTTTCCGGACTCCGCCTCCCTGCTGCCGATCACCGCGGTGAACGGGATCCACTCCTTCTCCGAGTCCCTGATCCTCCTTCCCACCGTTCTATCGGTATCGTCGATATCCACCCGAAAATCACCCAGTTTATCTGCGAGGTCCCGGCATAGGTCGAACTGCTCATCGGATACTGGTATGAGCCTGAGCTGAGTGGGTGAAAGCCAGAACGGCAGCGTTGGAGGCAGCCCTTTCATGCTCTCCAGATATGCCTTCTCCAGAAGGGCATATATGTTCCTCTCTATGGCACCTGAAGGTGAAAGATGGAGTATGAGCGGATGTCTGCTCTCCCCGTCCTTGTCGGTGAAGGTGATCCCGTACCTCTCCCCGTTCTCCACATCTATCTGATCGGTATTGAGGGCGGATGCCTTTCCCTGGCCATCCACG
>CBDVER010000212.1:0-3967 GCA_965373055.1 uncultured Thermoplasmata archaeon | reverse complement strand
GGATCGACCACCGATCACCTGGAAACGGAGGTGGTTCCGGGAAGATACAGATATTACGGCGTCTCCTGTTCGAACGTACTGGGGGAATCTCCCCTCTCCGGGATAGTGGAGATCAAGGCCGTATCGATACCATCTGCCCCAAGGGCCCTTGGTGCGGAACCCGGTGACGAAAGGATAACCCTTACGTGGGAGACTCCGGAGCATACATGGGGGCTCCCCATCGCCGGATTCTCACTGTACAGCGGCCCATCACCGGATCAGATGACCATATTGACCACCCCTGGGCCCAACCAGCTGAGCTTTGTCGATACCGTCCGGAACGGCGTTGTGAACTACTACTTCATATCAGCATCCAACGTCCACGGTGAAGGGCCTTTTTCCGGCACCGTGGACGCCCTGGCCAGCGGCCTGCCCGGACAGGTGAAAACCCTTTTCGCCGACCTCCTTCCCCACGGCCTGATCCTGACCTGGGGAGATGTCGATCACGATGGCGGGTCTGCGATCAAGGCATACAGGATCTACAGATCGGAAACGCCCTATGAGGACGGGAGGGCGGTCCTTGAGAGGATCCCCTCCGGCACCCATGAATACGAGGATACCTCGGTAGAGGTGGGCACGACATATTACTACTGGATCTCGGCCGTCAACGATAACGGTGAGGGCCCCTTATCCAACGTCTCGTCGTCCCTGCCCGCGATCGTCCCGGGAAAGATAGGGACGATCATTATCGGCTCTTCACTGTCCAGGATCAGCCTGCAGTGGGAGGCCCCCGATCAGAACGGTGGAATGAATATCATCGATTACCGGATCTACAGGGGAACCAGCACGGCCGGCCTCAGGCCCTACAGGATCGTGGACAGGGGAACGACGTCGATCCTGGATGATGAACTTGACCAGCAGACGAGGTACTTTTACGCCGTTTCAGCCATCAATGACATGGGGGAAGGGGCCATCTCAAATACCGTTTCGGCGGTAACAACGGGAGATCCGGGCGGCCCGGAGATCACCTACGCTGAAGCGGGCAGATCATCGATCTCCCTGAGATGGGAACCCCCGGAGAACGACGGAGGCTCCCCCGTGGATCGATATCTTGTGGAACTGGAGGTCATTGGAGGGGGGATCTACGAGGACCATGTCACCAGGGACACGCAGATCACGGCTGTTGGACTCGTTGAAGGCAGGATCTACGCCGTTCAGGTGACCTGCATCAACAGGGATAACGGCATGGGCAGGTCCGATATCCTCCATCTTCTGGTCGGCTATCATGCCTATCCTCCAAAGAACATCGAGGTCAAAGATGGAGATGGATACGTTGGCCTGACCTGGGAGGCACGATCCCTCGAGAGCGTACCCGTCACCTCGTACCGAATATACATGAGCGATGGAGGGGAACTCTTCTTTTTCAAGGAGGTCCCGGCAGAGGATCGGAAGCTGACCATAGAGGGATTGATCAATGGGGCACATTACGGTTTCGCCATCAGCTCGGTCAACGAGAAGGGAGAGGGATCGCTCTCCACGGAGGTCTTCGCGACCCCCGAAGATTATCCGGACCCCGTCAAGAAACTATGGATAGAGGATACGGGGGATGGATACATTTCCATCATGTGGGAGCCCATAGATTACAATGGTGGAATGACATTCGAAGGATACCAGGTTCTCCGGGGAACGGTACCGACCAAACTTGTCAACGTACTGGAATTGACACCAGACAATGAATTCCTCGATGATGATGTTGATAACGGGGTCCTGTACTATTACCAGGTCAGATCGGTCCCGAACACGGGAGATAATATTGGAAGGAGCGAGATCATACAGGGAATGGCGATGGGCTCTCCTTCGAGGCCCGGCAACCTCAATGCGGAGGGGACCACGGATATGGTCTCCCTTACCTGGATGGCCCCGGAAGATGACGGCGGCTCGCCGATCACCGGATATCTGGTCTACAGGGCGGTTGGTTCCGGCGACATGGACCTGTACGCCACCCTGGGCCCCGATGAGACCACATTTGAGGACCTTGACGTCTCCGAAGGATCGTACACCTACCGTATCGTGCCATTTACGGATTTCAAAGATGGCGACTGGAACGAGATCACCGTGAGTATCCCCTCAAGAACCGGTATGGCAGCGGGGCTTGGAGCTCTCGCGTTCATCCTGCCCCTGATCATCATAATTGCGATCATTTTCCTTCCCGGCATTATCAGGAAGAGGAGGGAGGAGAAGGAGAGGCTCAGGATGGAAAGGGATGCGAAGGAGGCCCTGGAGAGGGAGAATAATCTTCTGGCGACCAGGAGAGGCAGCCCGCTCCTGAACGGGAGTGTCGGCGCTCCGAGCCTTCCCCCGATAGGCCATCAGGCAGCTCCTTCCATGCACGCGCTGAATCCCGCGTTCCACCACGGCCACGGCGGGCCCGTCGGAAACACCAGCCAGGACGAGGGCTACATCCGGCCGAGCGACCGGAGAAAGAGGAAAAAGGATATGTCCAAATTACTCAGGTCGGACGGGAAGTCCCTGTTGCAGAGGGAGGAGAGCGATATCAACGATCTCAAGACCAAAAAAGAGGATGGGAAGAAGGAGGATTGGCACGAACAAAGGCAGAAGGTCCTTGAGAAGGAGGCCAGCTCCACGTTCATTGGCCATCAGGAGGATCCCCTTGAAGATAAGGCCGTCGAACCTCCGAAGGAGGAGGATATACTGAAAGATGAGGCCATAAAGCCTCCGGAGGAGGAGGAGATCGACCCGGTTCCGGATATCATGCAGGGAGAGGATATCCCCGATTGGAGCGAGGGGAATATGGAGATAAGCTCTCCTCCGGACCCCGGGGATCCTCACCTCACACCCGAGATGGATAAGGAGATCCCTCTGGAAGAGGAGCCGGAGGAACTCGAGGAGATGGAAGAGGTGGACGGATGATGCGAAGGATCACCTTATCGATCTATCTCCTTGTACTCTCAATGATCGTGGCACCACTTGGCCTTCAGGAGATAGCGGGGGTGGATGATGCAATTGCCGGGGCCACCCGATCCGAAGGTACAACGGCATCATCCTTCGTGATCGACCACGACACGATGGGCCTTATGGCCAAGACACAGAACATCTCTCAGGATGGTGGGATCGGCCTCTCCATGGAGAGAAATGAGCCGGCGCTCCTTGACCATCTGGATGTGTCCCACCTCACAACGTTCGAGATGGGAAATGGACGATCGATACGGGAACAGGACGGGACCATATATCTGGCCTATATCCAAAACGACAATGTTTCCGATTGGATATCCTTCTGGCTGATCCTCTATTACGAGGATGAGGGCGCTTGGGACATACCGGTGCTGGTGAACAACTACACTTCGGCCTCCCGGGGAAAGGTCAACCTCCTGATCCACGATGACAAGATCTTCTACCTCATGCAGGTACATGAGAATGGAGGGAAAGGGATAATTGATGCGAAATGGACGCCCACCTCCAACTGGTACGACATATCCGGAGCGGAGCTGTCCAACCTGGATAGCTCGACCCAGACCCTGGACATGATCGACCTTGTGGCCCACGGACAGAAGGTATTCGCCTTCTGGACAAGGAGCACCGGAAGCGGATACTTCTCCAGGTTCGACATTGTCAACAGGGTATGGAGCAATCAATCCATACTCCCTTTCAACGTGGAGAAGATCGCTGCTTTCTCCAGCGATATCACCGGCAGCTCGGCCATATACGTTATCTATCAGAGGCCTGACGACCATAGATTGAACATCAGCTCCTCCATCAACGATGGGGCCGGCTGGTTACCAGGTCAATTGATAACGGATTCCGGAAACGGTTTCTATTCCATATCGGTTGTGGAGGCTCAGGGGTCGATCCACATCTCACTACTGTATGAGGACAACAACTGGTTGGCCTACACCAGATCGACGGATGGGTCCACATGGGATGATATCCTGACCCTCAGGGTCTTTACGGACAACGGTCTGGATGGGGT
>CBDVER010000211.1:0-3969 GCA_965373055.1 uncultured Thermoplasmata archaeon | reverse complement strand
GATCGATCCGCCTCCTATCTCCGGAGACACCATGTCGTCGACCGGGCCCTCATCTATATCCTCCTCCTCCTCCTCCTCCATACCTTCCTCATCCCTGTCCGGGTATGCCTCTTCTTCAAGGTCCTCTTCCTCGGGCGGTGGCAATATCTTTCCACACTCGGGACAGAACTCCATGGTCTCGTCCAATGCAGCGCCACAATCGGGGCAGTTCGTGCTCACCTCCGGTTCCTCCTGGGTTTCCATCAGGGGTCGCTCCAGCTCCTCCCCGTCCCCCTCCTCCTCCGACCGCGTCTTGATTATGACGAATACGGCCCCACCGATGATAAGGACCATGACCATGCATACTATCAAAATGAGGAGCCAAAGGCGGGATGCCTCCGAGCCCCCGACGCCGGGTTTGCTGTTGGGGTCCGAAGGGTCCGAGCCCCCCTCCCATTCCTCCAGGTTCAATACGCCATCTCCATCCAGGTCCATCATCGCATCTGCCACGTTCGTCGGGTCCAAACCATATCGATACTCCCATCCGTCAGGCATCCCGTCCTCATCGGTATCCTTGAGGGTCATATCGGAGCCTATCGAATATTCGAGAGCGTTGCTCAAACCGTCATTATCCCTGTCCTCCTCTCCGTCCGATGGGTCCGAGGGGTCAAGGAATGTGAACATTATCTCTATGATATCGGGAATGGTATCGCCGTCCGTGTCCACCTTAAGGTTATCCAGCGTGGTGAAGGATATCTCGATCCGGGGGGCAGTATTCCCCCTGGTATCGGTCACGGCCTCCACGACGAGCGAATAGCTCTGTTTCTCCGAGAGGGTTTCCTTCGGGTTGAACGATAGGGTGAAGGCCTCCTCATCGTATTCGTACCACAGTGAGACCTCTATATCCTCAATATCAAGATGCTTCAATAGCCTGTAGGAGACAGCATCCCAAAGTACTGCTTCGCTTAACGACAATATTATCGTCGGGTCCAGTGCCACATCTTTCGCTCCATCGGCCAACGAGGAGGAAAGCAGAGTAGGCGCCTCGTGATCCGGTACAAGCGAGTGAATGGTGAATGTGGTCTCATTCCGGTTTCCTGCAATATCTATTATCACCAGATGAATCTCATGGTCCCCCAGATCGAGCGAGAGGGAGACGTTGTTACCCATAAGCTCGATGATTCCTTCATCCCCCGGCCCCTGATATGACCATATAATGGAATCCACCCCGTTCTCATCCTGCCCTTCCACATGTAGGTTGAACTCCACGCCCTCATCCACCTCTATATCCTGTGGAGAGCCCTGTGGAAACGTCATCGTAGGGGAGGTAAGGTCGATCGTGATCCGGAGGGGGTCGGATAGAGGGCCCACGTTCCCGTCCGGGTCGATGGACCTTGCGGTGATCTCATGAGGCCCCTCCTCAAGGTCAAGCATCAGGTAGGGGAGATCGAACATCCAGAAGATACCCTCGGTGGTTGTGAACCTTGGTTCGTTCTCATACAGGTCCCCATCTACATACACATCCACAAAGGTCCTGTTCTCTCCCTCCACAACCCCGCTCAATCCGACCAGGGTGCGGTTGTAGAACATGGAGCCGTGGATATACTGGGGTATCTCGATCGGCTTGAATGAGATCACTGGTTTGACCGGTGGGATGATATCGAGTGTGGTGAATTCAACGGCTTCCGAGAACGGTGATTCATTCGGGATCTCAGCGGTATCGAATGAGGAGATCCATACCTTGTAATCAACACATGATGCCAGATCCGTCATGTTCAACTCCTTGACGAACCTGCCCGAGAGTGAGGTGTACAGTGTCATGTTCCCCCCGGTGTCGTTCATGTAGATGTTGTATCCTGCAGTGTCCAGGCTGTCGCTCCTGGTCCAGCTTATCCGGGCCCAGGTGCCGCCCACCCCATCAAGGGTGAAATTGCCTGGTAGATCAGGAGAGGTTATGTCCAACGTCCTCACGAGGATAGGACCCAGATAGCCTCCATGATTGTCAAGGATGTCCCTGCTCCTTATCCTTATGTCATACAGAGTGTCCTCCTCCAGGCCATCGATCGTATAGTTCCTCATCTCCCTCATCACCCATTTCAATACCCAGGTATCCCCGGTGCCGTTTACCCTGTAATCTATATCGAACAGCTTCAGATCATCCGATACCACATCTTGATCCCAGCCGATCTTGATATGTTCAGATCCCTTGCTCAACACCGACAGGTTCGATGGTGGCTCGGGCGGTGTGACGTCGATGGACCAGGTATAAACGATATTTCCATCGACCACCATGTCTAGAACCTCATCATCCATCTTCTGTCCAGGCAGGCCAAGGAACATCAGGAGATCCAATTCACATCTGCGGTAATCGACGTTGTAGAGATTATGAATAAACCTCTCAAATGCAATGGGGGGAATGGTCCCGCTCGCATCGGTCTTGGGATCGAGGGTCCCGCTGTCATCATATGAGTTGAAAACCTCCCATATCCCGATGTCCTGCCTCCAGTTCACCAGTTTCAGTGAAACACCTTCGGCCGGTCCGGTCCCATCGTCGAAGATCGCGTTGAAGATGAACCAGCTTCCCTCGTGGACCTCCCCACCGGAAAACGACACGTTCCCAAGGGCCTGATGCGTGCAGTTGATCACCCATGCCGTGGCGGAGGAGCTGACAGTAGTGCCGTATCCCGCTGAATCTATGCTCGAATTGTAAACGCGGATCTCACTCGAATATCCAACCGCCCGCAGGCCGGTCTCCATCGCATTGAATTGACAGTTCTCCAGGAGGCCGTATCCCCCGTTCCGGACCGTGATACCTACCCAAAAACCCAAACCCTCCGTATCGAAGGTCACGCCGTCCGCGATAAGGGTGCCGTTAACCAGGATCTCCTTTCCTGGTGCGATATTCACCGATACGCCATCCTCGATGGTGAGGACCGCCCCATTCTCCACCGTCAGGTTCTCCAGGATCTTGTAAGGTTCCGAGGTTACAGCCCAGGTCTGGTTCTCCGTTACTGGTTCATCCGGAACATCCACCGCCATTGTGGGAGCGGTCAGGATCACAATACCCCCTGGCAGGGCCAGGATCAAGGTCAGGAGCAAGACTAAACATTTATCGCGAAGGGACATCTAAACCACCTCTTTCCGAGTCGGGGTAGATCTTTACCCCAAAACCGATACCGTATCGCATATTATCTATTATTTTCTATGGAAAGCCCGATGATGGGGGCCGAACGGCCAATAGTGTCATTTAATGCTCCAGACCCAACCCTTTCTGGCCGGGTCCAGCCTGCTTGTCAATATACCCTTGGTCTTGAGCCTCATCAGGGTCTTTGCCGCGCCGTCGGGGCAGTCGGTCCCCTCCAGCATCATGGCGTTCTCTATCTCACCCGTGGTCAGCTCCGGCGTCTCGCCAAGGAGCCTCATGACCATATCAACGCTCTCCGAACGCTCATCGTCATTCATCTCGAATCCTCCCGATCCCAATAGGTTCTACGTCCTCCGTTGGCCCGTTCTCGAACCTATCTATATCCTCGTCAATGGTGGTATCTATCGAGAAATCATCGTCAACGAGGCTCCCCTTGACCCTGCTGCTCATATACCACAATCCGCCCATCGCCAATGCCCACTGGAGAACCAGAATGCCCAGGCCGATCGGCCCGCCAATCCACCACTCCTCTATCGGGCTGGTAAGGGTCTGGAACAGGAACCATGCGCTCATGCCCACGAGCTCAAAGGGGATGACGTACTTGAGGATTATGTCGAACCACTTTCCTATCTTCATGTCCGAGTAACGGCTGTTTATCAAGTTCTCCCTGAACCTGGTTATCCCATACTTGAATGCCAGGTAGTAGATGAACGCCCCCGAAACCACAAGGCCAAGGCCCCATACGAAGTCCTGATTGTCGAGGAAGACGGGCATGGGGGTCCCTCCAACGGGGAGCACGATCATGGCAGATGGAAGGCCCAACAGGAGCATGCCGATGGTCAATA
>CBDVER010000210.1:0-3969 GCA_965373055.1 uncultured Thermoplasmata archaeon | reverse complement strand
CTTCAGGTTAGCCGTATCCGATTCTATCTCAACCGATGCCGAATCCCTGCCAAGGTACCCGGTCTGGGATGATAGGGAAACCTCTAGTTCTTTCGGGGATAGGTTCTCACCCGATTCGCTGAAGTGATGCATTATCTTCACTGCGGTGTCCGAAGTCAGTTTGAGGTACGGTTCCCCCTCCTCTATCAGGATCTCCATCTCACATCTACCCAGCACGAGATCAATCTGATCAAGGGAGAGAATAATCGGTTCCCCGGTCTCGGTATTTATCATCAAGGGGATAAGGACGGTGTAATCCCCGATCGTTTTGTTCCCCCCGTCCACGAGATCAATGGAGATCGAGTAATCACGATGATACTCTCCCGTATCATCTTCCACTAGGAGATAGATGGATATCACTATCAGTCCGTTCAGTATGATGGCCCCGATTATCAGTGCCACGATCTGCCAAATCTTCATTCCTCGACCGCCTACGGGGATAACCAGACCATCTTGGACATCAACCCCGACAATAGGCTGAAATAGATCCACATTATAAGTAATGATGTCGAGGCGATCAGCATCACAATTCTCGGTTTCTGGTGTATAGTCTCGTTCGCCACCACTCCGAGAAGCATGAACATCAATATGAGGCCGACACCTGCATGAATGAAGACCGCACCGATCAGGAACTGCATCGAGGAGATGTCCTCTTCGTAGTTCTTAGCTTCCTCGTACTCCTTGTGGTCAACCTTCTCGAATCTATCCTTGTAGTCATCTTCATCCTCAGGAAAGTTGATGTAGGAGGTGTTCCCAACTACGACTCCCAGGATCAGGGTCAATATGCCAAGCACCAGCACAGCAGTGAGCCAGGCCGGAACCCTGAACTGCTTCGGGTTAAGAAGATCGCCCGTACTCTTTTCGTCCATGTTATATACCTCCCATATTGACCAAGAGCCTTGCCGGTCCGGACATGATGAATATCGTCAGGAAGAACGGGATCAGCATTACCAGGAGAATGCCTGCAGTAACCCGGAGGCCCAGGGGGAAAGTACTGCTCACGACAACCAACCCAAACATCAATATGAACAGCAACAAACCTATCAGAAGGAAAGTTGCCCCGATCATGAAGATGAACGACGCTTTCTGATTCTTCTCCTCTATCTTATTATCCCTCTCGTCCACCTCATTATGATAATATTCCATCTTATCGTAATAACTGTCCATTGCCACCTGATACAGTTCATAATCCTCATAATCTTCATAATCAGGCTCCTTGGGCCTCTCGATCACCTCGGGCCTGAAAATAATGCCGGATAGGGAGCAGATCGATGCCCCGAATATAGTCAAAATCAGACCCAGTACGACCAGTATGCTGAGAATGCTCTGCCGATCGTAGATCGGGATCTTGGGTTTCAACGGGGAGGACCGCTGTCCAGTAGGCACCTCGCCCTTCTTGTTAAAAGGATCATAGGTCGAGGCAGTATAGGCTCCAGTACAGGTTGTCCCTCCCGTTGGTTGAGGAGGTTGGCCGCCCACCGGTGGGCTACTACCACCCACAGGCTGACCACTAAAACCAGTATTCAATTCAGGTATCTCATCCATATAATCATCCTCAATTTTCTTTTCAAGGGAAAGAAATAGCTCCTCCCCTGCCTTACTAAATGGTTTTGTCCCATATTAACATTTTCAGAGATATTTCCAGAAAAAGATGTTTGATCTCCGTTCAAACGCCGCCAAGAACGGTTCCCTCGGCGCTGAACGATCCCAGGACCTCCCTTCCAAGGCGGGCCGGGTCAACGATGACCACCTTCCCAGAGCCGGCCCTGGCCATCTTCCTTGCGGCATCCACGAAGGTCTTGTCCTCTGCCTCCAGCAGGAATATCGTGAAGTTGAGCTCACGGTACCTCCCGAGCTCCTTCACCTCGACAAGCGCCAGCTCCATGGAGAGCTCCAGGTCCCCCGCCACCGGCTTTCCCGCCCTGGAGAGATAGGCCTCCGGCAGGCCGTCGGTAATGAGGAACAGCAGATGTCTCTCCGACCTTGACGTGTCGAAGAGTGACCTTGCCAGAGCGATGGATTCCTGGATGTTGGTAAAGCCCCTGGGCTCCATGGACATCACCTCCCTGAGGGTGACCACCCTGGGCCTCGTCGACACCGCGATGATATCCACCCGGTTCCTGGGATCCTCCCTCTTGATCGCATGGGATAGGGCGAGAACGGATCGCTTCGCGGCCTCCAGCCGGTTGTTCTCGTCCATGGACCCGCTTATATCTATCAGAAGGACCGCGTGCAGGTCCGATGTCGTGACCTCACGGTAGACTACGATATCCTGGTCCTCGATGTCCCTGTAGTTCGGATGCCGGATCCTGGCGTTTACAAGTGAGGTCAGGATGTCCATTCTGGTCTCCTCGTGAACGGTCCTGAGCCTTCCTTTCTCATAGACCCCGGCGTCCGAGATCTGATGCCCGCGCAGGTCCTTCCTCCCCTCCCTTGCCCCCATCAGCTCACCGTAGATGAGCTCCGAGAACCTGCGGATGAGCCCCTCGGTGATCTCCCACCCCATGGGCCCCGCACCCCCCAGCTCCCCCTTGTTCTGTATGAACCCCATGTTGGACAGTGTTTTGAGGAGCTCGGACCTCATCTCATCCACAGAGAGCTTCTCCTTGAGCCTGTCCGAATCCTCCACCTCCCGCTCGAATGCCTTTTCCCGCCTCATTATCTCGTCGCGGACCCTTCTATCCTCCACCCTCCGCTCCTCGATCCTCTTGATGCGCTTCTCCCTCTCCCTGGCGAGCTCGTCAGATCTTCTGAGGGACCTACCCTCAACCTCTTCCCTTAGAACCCTGCCCGCCTCCTGTTGGTACCATTTCGGGTCTGCGGCAGCACCCAGTTTGATCAATCCACTGTCATACCCCGTGCTCTCGGATATCCTCTTGTTAACCGCATTCTGGAGCGATCGGTCCCGATCCAACCTCTCCTCAAGGCGCCTCTCCCAGATATCCAGGTCCTTCCCGATGGAGGGAAAAGGCAGGGAGATCGCCCCTTTCCGGGACCCACCCCCATCCCGCCTCTCTCCCTTATCACCCTTTTTCCTGGAGAACAGTCCCCTGAACCTGAAGAACGACCTCCTGATGATGAATAGGACCCTGGCAAGCAGCCTCTTGAGCCACGAGAAAAAGCGGCGAAGCAGGGAGGGCTTCTCCACGTAATCCCTCGTCCCCTCCCCCCTCTCAAGCTCCATGATCAGCTCGGATGCCAGTATCTCCCCCCGGATCTCATCGGAGGAGAACCTGCGGAACGAGGTGTCGTCCTCGAAGGTCCCGTCATCGACCACTCCCGAGCCCATCCTGCCTTTCTCGATCAGCTCACGGATCGAATCGTCCACCCACCTCTTCCTATCCAACAGGGACCGCTCTATCTGCCTGGATATCCGGGACCTGATCTCGTCCATCCTCTCCGCGACCGCCCCCTGCTTCCTCGCCTGGGCGAGGAAATCATCTATGCCCTGTATCCCATTCTCGGCAAGCCTCTGGATCAGCTCGCGCTTCTCCCTCGTCGATATCCTGAACGGCCGATAGACCCCTTTCGAGCAATCGGGAAAGACCACCCCGGCCCCTTTGATATGAGGATAGCGAATGGTGCCCCTATCTACTGTCGTCTGCTCACCCCCGGCAGCTCATTGGCGCCTCTCGGTGCATCCGAAATCGGACATTGAGTTCATTATCGAGACGACCTGTTCCAGCACCTGCCCCTCGTCAAGCTTCCCGCGGGTCCTCTCCATCCTCAGGATATACTTTCTCAGCAGGCCGCCGTCCCCTTCGGCCGGGACCTTCCCCGATGATATCGCCCTCACAAGCTTTTCCGCCCTTGAAACGGACCCCTCAAGATCCCTCTTGAAGAACGTGCACCAGTACATCCTGAACCCCCTCTCTATGCTCAGGTCGAGGGAGCCGGTCATGAACTCCGTGACTATCTCCTCGTTCCTCA
>CBDVER010000209.1:0-3979 GCA_965373055.1 uncultured Thermoplasmata archaeon | reverse complement strand
TTGGTAACGGGCGGCCCCGAGGATATCAGGGCAACCTTCTTCTTGAGGGTCAGCCCCACCGATCGAAGCGCGGCAAGCAGTGCCCCCTCCATGTCGTCCCCGAGGCATCCCACCTCTCCCGTCGAGGCCATGGCGACCCCCATGGTGGGGTCGGCCCCTTTGAGCCTGGAGAACGAGAACTGGGCGGCCTTCACCCCCACCCGATCGAGGTCCAGCGAGGACCCCTCGACCGGCTCCACATCCTCTCCCAGGATCGCCCTTGTGGCTATCTCGATGAGGTTCCTCTTGAGCACCTTCGACGCGAAGGGGAATGTTCTGGACGCCCTGAGGTTGCACTCGATGACCTTCAGCTTGTTGTCCTGGGCGATGAACTGTATGTTGAAGGGCCCGGTTATTCTAAGCTCTTTTGCTATCCGGCGGGATGCCTGCTTGATCCTCCTGGTGGTCTCTACATATAGCCTCTGAGGCGGTATCACCACCGTGGCATCGCCCGAGTGGACGCCGGCGTTCTCGACATGTTCGCCTATGGAGTAGATGAGGATATCTCCGTCCTTTGCCACGGCGTCGAACTCCACCTCCTTGGCGTTCTCGATGAACTTGGAGACAACCACGGGAGTGGCGGGGTTCACCTCTGTGGCCCTTGTAAGGTAGGACTCCAGGGTCTGGGGGTCGAACACCACTGCCATCGCAGCCCCGGACAGCACGTAGGACGGCCTGATCATCACGGGGAACCCCACCCTATCGGAAAAGGCCCTTGCCTCCTCTATGGTCCCGGCCTCGGTCCATGGAGGCTGATCTATGCCCAGCCGGTCCAGGAGCGATGAGAACTTGTTCCGGTCCTCCGCCCTGTCGATGTCCTCCGGGGAGGTCCCCAGTATCCTGACGCCCTTCCGATGCAGCCTGGGCGCGAGGTTGTTGGACACCTGCCCGCCCATGGATACGATGACCCCCTCCGGCCCCTCGAACTCGTAGATGTCCAGGACCCTCTCGTAGGTCAGCTCCTCGAAGTAGAGCCTATCGCAGATGTCGTAATCGGTGGAGACAGTCTCTGGGTTGCAGTTGACCATTATGGTCCTGTAGCCTGCTTTCCTGGCGGTATCGATCGCGTTGACCCCGCACCAGTCGAACTCCACGCTCGAGCCGATCCGGTACGATCCGCTCCCGAGGACCATCACCGCCCCCGCCTTCGGGTCCACATCATTCCCCCTTCCCTGATAGGTCATATACAGGTAGTTCGTGGTTGCCGGATACTCCGCAGCAAGGGTGTCGATCTGTTTGATCACCGGGAGGATGCCCATTCCCTTTCGGATCTTTCGCACCTCGTCCATGTCAACCGATGTGGCCTTCCCGATCTGGAAGTCGCTGAAACCCACCCTCTTGGCCTCGCGCATCAGGTCCGGGTCGCTTGATATGTCCCCGCATCCCTCCAGCTCCTTCATCACCTCAACGATGTGGGAGAGCCTGTGGAGGAACCACCTGTCGATGAACGTCATCTCATGTATCCGCTCGATCGTAATGCCCCTGTTGAGGGCCTCCCCGACTGCGAACACCCGCCTGTGCGTTGGCTCCCTGAGCTCCTCCTCTATGCCGTTGAACTCCAGCCGGTTCAGGACCAGGCCGTGCATGCCGGTCCCGATCATCCTGAGGGCTTTCTGGAGCGCCTCCTCGAACGAGCGGCCGATGGCCATCACCTCGCCGATGGACATCATCTGGGACCCGATACGCGTCGATATGCCCCTGAAACGCTCCAGGTCCCACCTGGGGACCTTCACGACCACGTAGTCCAGGGCCGGTTCGAAGAAGGATACCGTGGACCCCGTGACCGCGTTCTTGAGCTCCGCCAGGGACCGCCCGAGCGCGAGGTGGGCCGCCACGGCCGCGAGTGGATAGCCCGTTGCCTTGCTTGCAAGGGCCGATGACCTTGAGAGCCTAGCGTTGATCTCTATCACCCTGTAATCCCTGCTATCGGGGTGGAGAGCGTACTGTATGTTGCACTCCCCCACCACTCCAAGATGTGACACGGTCCTGATCGCGATCTCCCTGAGCATGTGGTAATCCTCGTCCGACAGGGTCTGGCTGGGCGCCACCACGATAGATTCCCCCGTGTGTATGCCCATCGGGTCCAGGTTCTCCATATTGCACACCGTGATGCAGTTGCCGAAGCGGTCCCTGACGACCTCGTACTCCACCTCCTTCCACCCCTCCAGGTACTCCTCCACCAGGATCTGTGGGGCCAATGCGAGCGCCTTCCTTGCTATTGTCCATAGCTCGCTTTCGGTTCTGGCCACCCCCGATCCCTGTCCCCCGAGGGAGTAGGCCGACCTGATCATGACGGGAAGCCCGATCTCGCATCCGGCCGCCTGGGCCTCCGCGATGGTCACGCAGGCCCTGGACCTCGCCGTGAGAACGTCGATCTCGTTCAATCGATCGATGAACCTTTTCCTGTCCTCGGTGTCCTTGATCACCTCCACGGGCGTCCCGAGGACCTCCACCCCGTACTTCTTCAGAACGCCCTTATCGTGGAGCTCCACCCCCACGTTCAGGCCTGTCTGTCCCCCGAACCCCAGCATTATCCCGTCGGGGCGCTCCCTCTCGATCACCCTCTTCACCGTCTCGAAGTCCACGGGGAGCAGATATATTCTGTCGCACATCCCCTCCGAGGTCTGTATGGTCGCGATATTGGGGTTTACCAGGATGGTGTAGATGGACTCCTCCTTGAGGGCCTTGAGGGCCTGTGAGCCCGAGTAATCGAACTCCCCCGCCTGTCCTATCTGGAGGCCTCCACTCCCGAGAAGTAGTACTTTTTTCATCCTACCGCCTCCAGGAAGAGATCGAAGAAACCACCGCTGTCCCTTGGCCCTGGGGATGCCTCCGGGTGGAACTGCACGGCGAAGAAGGGCTTCCCCTCATGCATGATGCCCTCGACGGTACCGTCGTTGAGGTTGGAGTACCACACCTTCCACCCCTTTTCGAGGGTTTTACCGTCCACGGCGTAACCGTGGTTCTGGCTGGTGATGTGGCACCTGTCGGTCCCCTTCTCGGCGCACGGCTGGTGCTGGGACCTGTGGCCGTATTTCAGCTTGTACGTTGAAGCCCCGGAAGCAATTGCGATTATCTGGCATCCCAGGCATATGCCCGCAACCGGGATCTCCCCTTCGAGCAGTCCCGAGACGTTCTCTATCGTCTTTTTGCACATCAGAGGGTCTCCAGGGCCGTTCGATATCATGAAGCCGTCACACTTGATGGATCGGAGGTCCTGATCGTAGGGGACGACGGTCACCCTGCACCCCCTGGACAGAAGGTCCCTGAGGATCCCCCGCTTCATCCCGCAGTCAACAAGGACGATATGCGGGCCGTCCCCCTCACCGTGTGTGACCGCATCGGAACAGGATACCTCCCCCACGAGGTCCTTTGCATTCGGGTCCTCGACGGAGAACGGGCCCTTTTCCGACATGACGATCCTCCCCAGCATGGTTCCCTTCTCCCGGAGGAGCTTTGTCAGGTCCCTTGTATCCACACCGGTTATTCCCACTATCCCCTGCTTCGACAGCCAGGAATCAAGGCTCAACCGCGCCTCCCAGTGGGAGTGCTCGTCTATGTACTCCTGAACGATAAGTCCCCTCACATGGATCTCGTCTGATTGGAACGGCCCCGCCCCTTTGATGAGGTCTGGGACCCCGTAGCTGCCTATCAGCGGATATGTCAGTGTCAGGATCTGGCCCCGATAGGACGGGTCGGTTAAGCTCTCCACATAGCCCACCATTCCGGTGTTGAAAACGACCTCGCCATCACAGGTTCCGACCTTGCCGAACAATCGGCCCGGAAACCTGCTCCCATCCTCCAGCTCAAGGTAGCCAGTGGGCCTCTTATCTCTCTTGGAATATACCAAATAGTCCCCCTCCAATTGACAGGAAAAAAAGAATGAGACCCCCCCCAATTGGATTTTCCGATCCTGGGGCCCTACACATTGGGATGCTAT
>CBDVER010000208.1:0-3984 GCA_965373055.1 uncultured Thermoplasmata archaeon | reverse complement strand
GTCATCACCAAGATAAAGACCCGTTACGGCACCTGGACGCTAACCCAGATCGCCGGAGCTGTCGCAAGGAGGATCGTACCCTATGTCAACGGGGGGGAGGAGCTAGGGAGGGGAGAGAGGTTCGGGTTGATCCGTTTCGGCTCCAGGGTGGACCTCAAGTTCACCCTGCCACAAGGGATGGAGATATGCGTCAAACCTGGCGATAGGGTGCTGGCGGGGGCCTCGTGCCTGGCCTCACGCGGGAAGGGGAGGGGTTCAAGGTGAACGGAAGGATGCCGGGGGGAATGAGGCGTTCCATAGAACGGATCAGGGAGAGACGAAATAGAGGGAGGGTTCCCGGATCCAGAGGGGAGCAGATCCGAAGGAGGCTGAGGCGCTCCCTTGATGGGGATATATTTCCCAAACCAATTCTCAAGATAATATCCCCTGCGGACACGATAACTCTGTTGAACTTCATCTGTGGAATAGGCGCGGTCATGTTCTCGGGCCAGGGGGGGGACGGCCTGAGGATCGCAATGGTGCTCATCCTGATGGGTCTGATCTTCGACGGCCTTGACGGCCCTATCGCCAGGAAGTTCGGAAGCTCTCACAATTTTGGGAAATGGCTTGATTCCCTGGCCGATTCGGTAACATTTGCGATCGCGCCCGCCTTCCTGATCTACAACGCCTTCTATCCGTTCGAAGGCAGTATCTTCTCATCCGCCCAATCCATCCTATCGGTTCTGGCCGCCCTCTTTATCGTTCTCCTTGGGATACTTCGGCTTGCTAGGTTCAGCCTGTCGGGTTTCAGGTTCAAGCATTTCATAGGCATCCCCACCCCAATGATGGCGATGGTGGCGGTGGGGATGGTTTCCTTTGATCTCTGGTCCGGGAGGATCGGTTGGGAAATTGATTATGTCACCTCAGGGGATCAGGTGCTCATCCCGGCCTTCCTCTTCCTTTCATCCTTTCTGATGGTCTCGGATATCATGTACCGGAAGTACAGGGGCAAGCTGATGATCCTTGCTGCGATGATAGTGCTCCTGATGATCTTCACCCTGCTCATGGGATCCGAGAACCCCGAGCTGGGCATGACCGGAACCCTCATATTTACCGCAGCTGCCCTGGGATATATGTTCTCACCCCTGGTCCACGACCCAAAGCACATATGGGGGGCGTCAAGGAGGATGAAGGATGAGCTCCTTCTTGCGGAGGACGAATCAGAGGGTACCGCGATCGATGAACTTATCGATGACAGCGAGAGGTGTACCGACCATGAGATCGACGACCTATTTTAACTGCAGTGACCGTGAGAGGGCAACATTCGAGCTTGGCATCAAGCTCGCATCCTTCTTTCATCAATATCTGGGAGCACCGATAAATCTGGGCAACGTCGATTCGATGGAGCGTGCCATACGTGAGGGGATACTGAATCAACCCTTTGTGACGGATGCTGAGATATCGCTAGATCGGGAGGAGATAGAAAGGTCCGTATCCGAGTTCGGATACTGCTCGATATCCGAGAGGATGATCGCCGGCCGTGTGACCATCGAATATGAGGGGATGGAGGCCGTCGGTGAGCTCGGTTGGGCAAAGAAGCTGAGATATCCATTGATGAGGGTGGTTGCCGTCGGTCCACGTGGCAATAAAAGTAATTGAGCCATAGGCCAGTGAACGGTGAAAAAAATGTGTTGTTTACACCTCTGCCAGACTATTAAAAAACCAGAACGCTTAATATAATGGAAATCCAGTCGGAAAATACTTTTATATAAGAGAAAGTAACTTCAATCAACAAGGTGTTGGGACCTTTTTCAGATACCTTCAGAGGTGAAAGTAATGGATATTTTGGAATATCTGGTCAGGACGAGAAATGTAAGGATTTTTTCCGTATCTATCATCATGATATTGATCCTGGTAGGAATGGCCTCGATCCTGGGTTCGTTCTCCGCGGTGGATGAGGTACAGGCGGAAGAGGAGACGCAGAGCGAAGTTTTCAGCGATGTTAGATCCGGATATTATGACATCGCTGACTTTGGCCATGAATTCTATATCGAGGGTTATCGAAGCACGGATTATTTCGGCCAGTCAATGGTTACCATGGATTGGAACGGAGATGGTGTGGAGGACCTTGTGGTTACCGGGTGTTACTGGACTTTTATGTATAACACAAATTACGGCCGGGTGTATATCTTCGATGGAACCAAGGCGATAACATCATCGACCATGAGGATGAAAAGCACCGATGCCGACTGGATCCTCTATTCCACCGTCACAACCTATTATACCGACTTCGCATCCTGCCTTGCCGTTGGGGATGTGAACGGCGACGGATATGACGACCTTCTGGTATCCGAGAAAGGATACTCATCCTACAAGGGAAATGCCTATCTCTACTACGGAGGCCCGGATTGGGACACGGATCGGGGTCTATTCGACCAGTCCAACGCCGATGTGAAATTCACCCACACGGCCTCAACTTCCTATTTTGCCAGGTCATTGGGACTTGGAGATCTTGACGGCGACGGATACGACGACATCGCCATAACATCTCCTCAATACCGGGCTAACGGTAAGTATGGCATATGTTACGTCTGGTTCGGAAACGATTCCCTGTCCGAGACCCTTTCACAATCGACCGCGAATTTCACCTTCCAGTCTAGCCTGGGCTACAGCTCTGGCTACTATAACCGGATCGGTACCGGACCGGTGCAGTTCGGGGATATGGACGGGGACGGAAGGGAGGAGTTGGTTCTCTCCGCAGGATACGGTTATGGGGGTTCCTCTTCCTATTCCGGTGGGGTCTATGTCATACATCCCAAGGAGAATATCAGATCCGCAAAGGGTGCGATATACAGCGGTCAATCAACGTATGCTGATGTGACCCAGTATTACGGGTCGGGAAGTACCTATCTTGGAGTACAGACCAGGGTAGGGGATATCAACGGTGATGGACTGGCGGACCTGGCCACCACATCCTATCGCGGAGGGACCAACCTGGGACTCACATACGTCAAGCTCGGCTCCGCCTCCTATCCCATCGGCCTGGTCCCTCTCTACAGCAGCAGCTACTACGACTTCAGATTCCAGCCAAAGACCTCATCTTCCTATTATTCCTCCCTTGAGATGGGGGACTGGGACGGGGATGGGATCGACGATCTGGCCATCGGGTCTCCAATAGGTTCCTCATGCAAGATCTGGATCTTCGGGGGATCCTATTTCAATGGGATCGGTGGATCGGTGGATCTCGATGAAAATGTGATCCCGCAGACGCTGATCACGATAGGAGGCCCTTCGATCTCGGGCTCAAATCACCTGTGCACGAGCGGTTATCCCTATTATTACTACACCACAATGGATACCATGGTATTCTGGAACAGGGACAGCCCGGACCCTGCGGAGGATCTCTTTTTCAGCAATTGGAATCAATATGTGGGTGGGTCTGCTGGTTTCGGTGCCGTCTACGGCTTATCGAACAACGGTATCATCGGCAAACCCCAGGTGAGGCAGCTCGACGGGGAGCTCCCGGATCACAAGACATTCTATATCGGCAGAAAGAACTACGAATTCCAGGCCTCCATTATGAACAAATGGGGTCCGGAATATGCGACGCTGGATCTGAAGGTGGTAATGGGCGATTACGAGGTGGACCTTCACTTATCAGGGGATGGAAACTGGAGTGTCGACGGGGACGATCTTGGATGGCTGGTTGTAGATCCCGATTCCTTCGTTGTGCAGATCGACAGCCTGAACTCGGTAGCCAGATGGACTTGGAGCATGGGATTCACGATGAACGTGACCTTCGATGGTTATATTGACCTTATTGTGGATAATGGAATTGCGAGCTACACCTTGGAGGAATTCGCATATCTGAGATCGAGGTTCCGGTTCACAGGGGAGCTCGAAGCGTGGGTTGGTGGAGATCCCCAGACGAGGTTCTACGATGGTAAAGAACACCGGATGCTTCTGGAAGGCGAGACGGTTCCCGAGGATACCGATATCATATTC
>CBDVER010000207.1:0-4001 GCA_965373055.1 uncultured Thermoplasmata archaeon | reverse complement strand
GAGTACGTGGACATCTTCTGCGAGAGGAACGTGTTCGACCTGGAACAGTCGAGGAGGTTCCTCACCGCAGCGAAGAAAGACGGCCTGAAGCTGAAGATCCACTCGGATGAGATCGCCAATCTGGGCGGCACCAGGATGGGAGCCGAGCTTGGAGCTGTTTCCGCGGACCACCTGCTCGTATCCAGCGATGATGACCTGGAGGCGATGAGAGATCACGGCACTATCCCCGTTCTCCTCCCGGGGACCCTCATGACCATATTCGAGGAGCGCGTCCCCAGGGCGAAGAATATGATGGAGATGGGGCTTCCTGTGGCGCTTGCCACGGATATCAACCCCAACTGCATGGTGGAGTCGCTCCAGCTCATCCAGGCACTTGCATGTTACAGGCTGAAGATGACCCCGAACCAGGTCCTTGCCGCCACAACGGCCAACAGCGCCGCGGCGATCGGCATGGGTGACAGGAAAGGGAGGATCAAAGAGGGTTACGACGCGGATATCCTTATCCTGAAGGATGGATCCTTCGACCACGTAGTGTACAACTTCGGGGTCAATCACGTGGACACGGTCATCAAGGGCGGGAATGTGATCCACAGAGACATAGGGTGGTAACCATGCAGTTCGATGATGTGATCAAGAAAAGACACTCGGTGAGGTCCTACACCAATTTTCCCCCATCGGGCAGGGATATTGAAAAGGTCCTGGAGGTCGCCAACATGGCACCTTCGGCCGGCGGACTGAGGTCCAGGAGCATAATGGTGATCCGTAAAGGGTCGAAGACGGCCGCGCTTGCGGAGGCTGCCGGCGGCCAGAAGTTCGTGGGAGAGGCATCTTTTGTCATGGTCTTCTGCGCGGACACCGACAGGGTGCGGGCATACGGGGATAGGGGAAAGGACCTATACTGTATTCAGGACACGGCCGCCGCCGTACAGAACGCGCTGTTGAAGGCGGCCGACATAGGCATCGGCTCCTGCTGGGTGGGTGCCTTCGATCCGGATAAGGTCACCGAGATAATGGGCCTTCCGGATCATCTTATCCCTCAGGCCATCGTCCCGCTCGGCTACGAGGAGTGAGATGATGTGGACATACGTGGTCGCCTACCTCGATGTTGAGGATATAGAGACCGCACCGTTCATCATGGTCAGGTCCAGAAAAAGGGGAGGATGGGAGATGCCGGGGGGAAGGATGGAGGATGGAGAGTCAGAGCTGGACTCGGCCATCAGGGAGTTTCTGGAGGAGACGGGTAGGGTATTGAGAACCGGGCAGGACCTTTCGGTCAGATACAAGGGCGGCCGTGTGTTCTTCGGGCTCTCCCGGAAGGAGAAGGTCCAGAAACAGGCGGAACATGAGATCGAGGATATTGAATGGTTCAGGGAGCTGCCAGAGGACCTGGCCTATCCTCTGGAGGAGTATGTTCCACTGATAGAAATGGGCAGATCCATGATCGGAAAGAGAATATTATAAGTTCAGGGTTCGAAATTCTCACCCTCTTCCAGCATGATCACCTTCATGACGTGACATTCCATGCACTCCTTCATCTTATCTGCCCAGTTCGGCTGGAGTTCACCGTTGCAGAGGGTGCCGCTAACCCTCCAGCAGTACCTACCTCCGTTCTCGCCTCTGTTCATTCCGTCGAACTCGGAGCAGGTGGCCGTGGGGCACTCGCCCATCTCCTTGACCATATCGCCGTCGGGCTGTTTGCCACACTTTGTTATATCCCAACAGTTTAACGTCATGACATTAGCCTCACCAATTGTATCTACTTCACTGTGAGAGTTGTGTAATTGAATAAAAAGCCTTTCCCCTAAAAACGCCGGGACCGCCCCGTTATGGTAGAATATCAGGCCCCTGGATCAGTGGACCATGGGTATCTCCCAACGATCCGGTGCGGCCGGCGGAGGCTGTCTGTGGATGGCAGACGATGAGCTCTTCTTCAATGAGGCCAGATCGACCTTTCCGTCGTCCATTCCCGTGATGATTCCTATTAGGTCCACATCATCCTTCTTATCGGGGTCCTCGAGGTTTCCCACGAACACCGTTCTCTTACCCTTGCCCAGGCTCTCCATCACCGCTTCCACGAATGGGTCCGCATTGGCGATGGGAATGCCAGACGGCGTTACGATATTGAGTATCACGCCCTTGCCTGTCCTTGGATCCCTGTTGTTTAGACCACAGCTAACGAACTCCCTGGCGGCCTCCAGCTCCGTGCCGAACGTGCCACCTCCAAGGAAGATGGAGCCCTCGTTCCCCTGCTTGAACACCGTCCTCAGGTCCGATATCGTCAGCCCCCTTCTGGCGGGCCCGTAGATGACCTCCACGAACGTTCTGACGATCGCAGATGTCAGGCCGTTAAGCTTGGATAGCGTTGTGGAGAATGGCTCTTTCCCGTTCATCTCCAGAAAACGCTCCTGGTCTATCGTAAGGACGTTGAAGCCCCTCCTCACCATCCCGTTCCTGGTATGGTTGGCCACGGTCCTTGGAAGGGATTCAAGGGTTCCCGAAGGAATATGTATAATGTTCATGACGAACGCCCCCTGGGATTCCGCCGTTGATGCGATGACGGGCATTGCACCGGAGCCGGTCCCTTTTCCAAGCGTTCCCACTATTATTATAAGATTGTACCCTTTAAAATATGGCTCGAAGTCCCTCTTGGCGTCATCCGCCGCCCTCTCTCCCAGATCGGAATATCCCATGGCCCCCTTTCCACCAAGCAGCCGTTTCCCGATAAGGAATTTGACGCTTGCCCTGGTGGAGAGGACCGATGGTTCATCGGTGCCCACGTACATCGTATCGATGACCTTTGACCCGGCATCGTGGATCTGGTCTATTATGTGGCCGGCGCCCTTGCCTACTCCCACGACAAGGGCCCTGTCAGATCTGAACGGGCCAGCAGGAAGTGCCATTGGATGGTCCCCCGGATCACCTTCGATAGACCATGTGCTCTATGCCGGAGTATCTGTCCTCTATGACATACAGGGCCTGAGTGTACATCGCCATCGCACGAATGTACTCGGGCGTGTTCTCGGTGTTCCGGCAGTAGGTGTTCAGCTGCTCAAGGTACAACATGTCGTTATCCAGTTTCCCATCTGTGTTTTCATTCATATCCATATTGTTTTTCCCCCTTTGTTTCCCGGAAAGTCCCAAAGACCGACGCCTGTTTCCATGAACGGTCCCCACTTCGCTGGACTGGCATCCCAACCGTCCATCAATGTGATCATCACCTCTCCACGGTGGAGCGGAGCTCCACCTCGCCCTTGGCCGCCTCAAGGTGGACCTTCATCCTCTCCTGGTCCCTGCTTCTCCTCAGCGCGAGGTCATCCTCCAATCCCTGGACCCCCCTCTCCACCGACCTCTCGAGGATGTCCTCAACGGAGGTCCCCTGCCCGTACATTCGGAAGAGGTCCGACGCGCGGTTGAGGGTGTTTGCGGATACTCTGAGGGTCATCTCGTTCTCCCCCTGCACCGCCTCGGAGGTGCCCAATAGCTCAAGGGCTTTTTGTATTACATCTGTCTTAGATAGGTCAAGATCCTCCTTGAACCGATCCATGATATCCACGTGCTTTTGGGACACCCGGGCGGAGATCGTCACAACCTTTTCAGACATTGCCATTCCCATCCTTTTGATCTCCGAGCAGGAGCCGATAAAACAGGGCAATATCCCGCCGAAAACCTGTAATACTTTTGTATTACCCTCCCATCTGCTTGATTTTATTTAAAGGTTGGGTTAAAAAAAACTGTCGTTGTATGTATTATGACCATTACATTCGGGAATACCGGAGTTGGAACGAACGTACCCGTGCTGAATACGGTATGAGACGACGATATGTCAAATTAAGAGGAGGCTACGCCCTCCTCCTCTCCATCTTCAGTGTCAGTACGGCTCCGAGCAGGAAGATCGTGGCGAAGAATGCAAGAGCAAGGAGCTGGGGCCAAATCTCGGCGACCCCCCCACCCCTGACCATCACGGAGCGGAGCCCTTTGATGGCATACGTTACGGGGATCCC
>CBDVER010000206.1:0-4033 GCA_965373055.1 uncultured Thermoplasmata archaeon | reverse complement strand
CTTCTGCTCGGAGTTCCTGATGGCGCCGTTGAAGAAACAGACGTCGATATGTCCGTCGTCCATGGCCTCCACGTCCTTGTATTTGAAGTCCATGGCGACGGGCCAGAAGAGGATATCAGCCGCAGCCGCGACATCCAGTATCTTCTCGTCTATATCCAGCACCGCGATCTCACAGCCCCCACAGCTCGCCGCCCAGTAGAAGGCGAACTTCAGCTTCTCTTCGCTCACTTACATCCCTCCTTCAACGGGTTGGGCCCCATCTCCCTCAGCTGGCCCACGAAATCCGTAACTGTATCTGCGAATTTCTGTCCCTCCGAGGCGGATATATACTCGAATCGAACCCGATCCGGGTCGATGTTCAGGTCCGAAAGAAGCCTCTTGATCAGCTTGACCTTCCTGTTGGTCTTGAAGTTCCCGCTCTGATAGTGGCAGTCTCCCGGATGACAGCCGGCCACAAGAACACCGTCTATTCCCTCCTTCAGGGCCTCCATCACAAACACCGGGTCCACCCTGCCGGAACACATAACCCTTATGGATCTGACGTTGGCGGGATACTTCAGACGGCTGGTCCCGGCAAGGTCCGCTCCGGCATAGGAGCACCAGTTGCACAGAAAAGCCACAACGCTGGGCTCGAAATCGCTCATCCCTGACCACCTCCGGGCACACAGGCCCCAAGGGCCCTGATCATCGCCAGTATCTGGTTGTCCTGGAAGCCCCGCTGATCGATGGCCCCTGCCGGACACGCCGCAACGCACGTGCCGCACCCCTGACACAGCCCCTCGTTGATGTCGGCGTGTGTAACCTCCTTTCCATCGATCTCCTCGGTGACGGATACGATGGCGTTGTAGGGGCAAAGCGATATGCAGGTCTTGCAGCCGGAGCACATGTCCACGTCCACAACGGCGATGTTCGGCTCGGCCTCCAGGCTCGGATTGGCCAGCAACGTTGCCGCCCTGGCAGCTGCGGCCTGGGCCTGATAGATGGTCTCCCCGATGAACTTGGGGCCGTGGCAGCATCCTGCGAGGAACACTCCTCTTGTTGAGAAGTCCACCGGCCGTAATTTAACGTGCGCCTCGAGGAAGAAGCCATCCTCGTTCAACGGCACCTTGAGCATCTTGGCCAGATCATCCTGGTTCGGGTCGGCCTTCATCCCTGACGAGAGTATCAGGTGATCGGCCTCCAGTTCCACCTCCTCCTGGAGGAGGGGTTCCCATACCTTTACGGAGACCTTCTCCCCGAACTCCACCTCCGGTTTCCTCCCCACGTCGTACTGCATGAACACGATCCCCAGGCCCCTGGCCTGTTTGTAGAACCTCTCCCAGAAGCCGTATGTCATCAGGTCCCGGTAGATGATGAACACCTCTGCCCTGGGATTGAGCTCCTTGATCTTCAGTGCATTTTTAATGGCCCCCATGCAGCAGACTCTGGAGCAGTAGTTCCTCTCCCCCTCCCGGGATTCCACACACTGTATGAAGACGAAGGTCTCCCCGTGTGCTATCTCCTCCGGTTCCGCATCCGCCAGATACTCCTCGATCTGCGACTGGGTCACCACCCTCTCATCGGCCCCATATCCATAGGAGGTTGGGATGTGCTCATCTGCGCCCACCGTGATGACAACGACGCCGTGGGGGTACTCCACCTCTCCATCGGGCGTCTCGATCTTCGCCTCGTAGTTTCCCACGTATCCGGATATGGAGGTGACATTTGAACCCGTCAATACGGTCACCCTCTCCTCCTCCTCAAGCTTTCTTTTCAGGTCCGAAAGCAGCTTTGGTACGTCGATCCCCTCCACGGTGAAGCGTATGTCGTTAAGCCTTCCACCGAGGGCCTCCTTCCTCTCCACGAGCATGGTCTCAAATCCCTGCCCCGCAAGGGAGAGGGTGGTGGTCATGCCCCCGACCCCGCCGCCGATGACCATGGCCTTCTGGGTAACCTCCACCGTGCTGGTGGGGATCGGCTCGAGATACCTTGATTTTGCAACGGTCATGGATATGAGCTCTTTTGCCTTCCAGGTCGCCTGCCTGCCGTCCTCATGGACCCAGGAGCAGTGCTCCCTGATGTTGGTCATCTCCAGGAGATGGGGGTTCAGGCCCGCCTCGGCAAGGCTCTTCTTGAACAACGGCTCGTGGGTCCTTGGTGTGCACGCTGCAACTATGACCCGATTGAGCCGATGCTCCTTGATGGCGTCCACGATCCTCTTCTGCGTATCCTCCGAACAGGTGTATATATTCTCTTCCGCGTACACCACGTTCTCCAGCGTCCTCGAATACTCCGCAACGGAGGGGATATCCACCTTTCCACCGATGTTGGTCCCACAGTGGCACAGGAAGACGCCTATCCTCGGCTCCTCCCCGGAGATATCTCTCTCTTTGTAAACAGGCCTGGGAGTCGCAAGTGTGCCCCTGGCCTCACGTAGAAGCGCCCCCACCTGGGCGGCTGCAGCGGAGGCCTGCATGACGGACTCGGGAATGGCCTGTGGCTCAAGGAAGCTCCCCGCCATGAATATGCCCGGTTTCACGAGTGCCACGGGGTTCTCCTGGTTGGAATAGGCGAATCCGAAGTCGTTCACCTCAACACCCAGCTCCTGCATGGTCTCCTTCTTTCCCTCCGTCATCCCCAATCCTATTGAGAGGACGACCATGTCGAACCTCTCCTCGTGGAGCTCCCCCGCCTCATCCTCGTATCGGAGTATGAGGTCTTTGGACCCCTTATCCTCGAGGATCTCGGAGATCTTTGACCTCACGTATCTTATCCCATATACGTTCCTGGCCCTGTCCACGTACTTGTCGAAATCCTTCCCGAAGGAGCGGATATCGATATAGAAGACGGTGGGCTCTATCTCCGCGTTGTGCTCTTTGGCGATAACGGCCTCCTTCGCGGTGTACATACAGCACATCGAGGAGCAGTATTCTCGGTCCACCTGCCAATCCCTGGAACCAACACACTGGATCCATGCGATCTTCTTCGGCTCTTTCATGTCCCCTGGCCTGAGGATCTTGCCCTGATACGGCCCGGAGGCGGAGAGGATCCTCTCGAACTCCATGGATGTGATGACGTTGGGGTACCTGCCGTAGCCAAGCTCCTTCTTGACCGAGGGGTCGAAGGGCTGTGCGCCCATGGACAATATCACGGCTCCCACGTTCAGCTTGATATCCTTTGGTTTTTGATCGTGATCTATCGCCCCGACCTTGCAGGCCTTGACGCACATCATGCAGTTGATGCATGCGCGGTGCTCGTCATCCCCCTCCTTGTCGATAACGTAAGCGTTTGGGATCGCCTGGGGATAATACTTGTATATTGCCTTCCTCTCGGACAACCCCTTCTCGAACTCGTTTGGCATTGAGATGGGGCAGACATCGACGCAGTCGTTGCATGATGTGCACTTGTCGATGTCGACGTATCTGGGCTTTTGATGGACGGTAACGGAGAAGTTGCCCGCCTCCCCTTCGATCTTCTTAACCTCCGAATAGGTCATGATCTCGATGTTCTGATGCCTTGAGCAGTCCACCAGCTTCGGGGAGAGTATGCACATCGAACAGTCGTTGGTTGGGAAGGTCTTGTCCAGCATGGCCATGATGCCGCCTATGGCGGGGGTCTTCTCGATGAGATAGACCTTGAACCCCATGTCGGCGAGGTCCAGCGACGATTGCACGCCGGCTATCCCCCCTCCCACAACTGCCAACGCTCCGATCGTCTTTCCATTTCCGGTCATGCTATCGTTTCCCTTGAATATCCTTCCTTGATCGCAAGCTCGCGTATGGCGTACATGAGCCTGGGTATCTCCACCCCCTGGGGGCACTGTTCCAGACACCTGTAATGTGTGGAGCAGATCTCCACGAACCTGTTATCGTACACTTTCTGCTTCATCCCAAGAAGTGAGCTCTTGATGACCTTCCTTGGAGAATACAACGGGTCGAGGTCCCTTTCGGGGCAGCCCGCCGTGCAGGTCCCGCAGGCGAAGCACTCGTACAGGTCCCCTCCCGTGGCCCCCTCTGCGATCCTGTACTTGAACTCCGGGTCCAATTTCTTTCCC
>CBDVER010000205.1:0-4057 GCA_965373055.1 uncultured Thermoplasmata archaeon | reverse complement strand
ACTTTCTGAGGAGATACCTCTCCGAAGGTGAGACGAATCTCCGGATTCGTTGGCATACGAGCCGACACTTCGGCGAGGGTTAGATGAAACATTTGTTTTATCGCCACGGCGAGGGTCAGACGAATCTATTGATTCGTCGTAATCCCCCTTCTCCTCCCTGCCCTCCACCTTCAGGGTGAGGATGTCGTCGTCCATCCTGATCTTCACATCATCCTTGTCCACTCCGGGGAGCTCCACGGAGAGCATATATCTGTCTCCAGCGTCCCTGAAGTCCATGGGCATCATGTTCTGCCTGTGATAGGTTCTGAGCGTCGGGTTCCTCTCCGCCACCGTCCACGGGTCCCTGGCCAGCTTCTCCATCTCTCCCCTGAACCCCTCGAACAGATCGTCGAAGTCCGACGAGAAATAGAATGGGCGCAGCCCCGGCCTTCTGTGCTTCCGCACGACTATCATGTTATTCCTGTTGTCAAACATATTTATCGCCTCTTTCAAGATATTCCATTGCAGTATACAACTTAAGGTAGTATAATATAAGAAAGTATATAAGATTTGCTGCTGAAATATCAACGTGTCGGTACAGATCACATGAGGCGCTTCTGCTCCACGCCCTTCAAACCCATGAGGGCATCTCTTTCGCCAACGCCGAAGACGGAGAGCGCGGATGCTGCCGCCCTTGCGGAGAGCTCAAGGTATCTGTTCACATCGTAGCGCACGGCCTCCATATCATCCTCGAGCAGGCACACCCTGGCCTCGGGCCTCCTGGAGCCGTGGTCCAGGACCAAAAACCTCACCTTCTGGCCCGCGTTCACCTCGAAACCCGCCCTCCTGAGGAGCTTCATCGCCGCCACGTGTTCTGAATCCGTGGTGTATTCGTCCAGCGTCCGGGAGGTCCTTATCGTGAGCGCAAGGTCGGCCGGGTCCACCTCCCTGCTCCTGAGCATCTCCCCGTACCTCCCCAGTACGGAGAAGGCGTCGGGAATATACGTTGGGACCTTCTCCGCGCTGGGGGACGCAGAAAGCGCCTCGATGGCCGCCGTCTGAAGGTCTGATATGAACTTCGGGGTCGAATGCTGTCTTATCTCCAGCCCCCTGACCTTGATCGTCCCGTCGTCCCTGACCCCGTAGTATCTGGTTAGGGCCCCCGCCCCATTGGCCCTGTTCGGGAGGAAGGCGATCCACCTGTACCTGGCGTCCACGGATATGGGGATGCCCACATCCCTCTCGATCGCCGCGGCCACGTCGTCAGCCCTGTCAAGGGGCCCCTTTATCCAGAGGGAGTCCACTATCCCGTGGAGGATGGAGAACCCGGCCTCCTCCGCAGCCTCCTTGGCCCGGAGGATCAGCTCCCTGGCATAGGCGGTGATCGATTCGTGCGCCTCGATCCGGCCGAACCTCGCGTTCTTGTACCCCGTGTAGCCAAAGCAGGTGACCAGCAGCCATTTGAGCATGTTGGAGGCGTGGTGGTATCTCCCTCTCCCCACGGGAGGCCTCAGGGGGCCGAGGCCCGCCTCCCGGCCCATCTCCGGAGCCTCCTCGTTTTCGAGATACATCCTCTTGTAGCGCATCCTGCTCTCAAGGACCCTTCCCACCACGGTGGAGATGAGCCCCTGCTGCCTGGAACAGATGTGGTATCCAAGGCCCGGCACGGTATTTCCATGCCCGGGGGTGCAGCATCCGCAGTTGAGCGTCTCCACGGAGATGTTCTTCCTCCACATTATATGTGGATAGAAGGAGGAGAAGTCCATCTCCACGACGTCCGAGAAAGCCCCGACGATGGGGTCGAATATGTGGCCTCCCCGATCGCTCTTGATGAGCTCCAGGCCGCTCTTCCACTCCTCGGCCAGGTTCTTCTTCCATCGGATCAGAAATCCCCTCCTGGCCGCCTCCACGCACTCCATGTAGGAGATGGCCGACCCGGGGGAGAGCCTGGCCATCGATTGGAGCGGGAGAAGGGAGAGCCTGGAGAGGAGCGCCAGGCCCAGGAGGCCCCCCTCCTTGATGACAAAGGAGCTCCTCTCGTCGATGTGAAGCCTCCCGTTCATGAGGCACGGGGAAGGCTTGTAGAATATGGTGCCGTAGCTGAAGTGGGAGGTGCCCTTCCTGAACGGGGCCCGGAGGGGTGACCCGGAGCGGTCCAGGACCAATTCCCCCTCCATGCCGTTCACCAGGGCCCTGTGCTGCAGGTAGGGCATGTCAAAGGAGTCCCCCCCTGAGGTGACGAGGATGTCGGGGTCTTTTCTCTTTATCATCGACACCAGCTCTCGTATCAGGTCCTCCTCGGAGCCCCCCTCCGCCCTCTCATCGTCCACCTGAACTGCCGTGAGCCGGTCGTCCATCAGTGGGGCCGGGCCGCTCTTCTCGGGGATGATCTTCATGCTGGAACAGGAGAGGGGGGGAAGGGACGACGTCACCCAGTCGGGGTCGTCCAGGACGCGAAACGAGTTTGTCACCTCGACGTGGGCGAGCGGGTGGATCCCGTTCTCCATGAAGTAGCGGGTGGGGAGCCTGATATCCACGTCGTACAGCTCGAACTCCTTCCACCGCCCCCACCTCTCTATCATCTCCGCTATACGGCCCATCATCGAGTATCTGGATATCTCGATCCGGAGGGAGGGCGAGGGCGATCCGTGGTGGACGTCAAGGACCCTCTCCACCATCTCCACCCTGCGGACCCCCTCGTGGGAGGAGAGCGCGTCGCCGAGCCACCGCAGCCTCTCTTTCGAGCCGCCCACGGAGATGGAGGGATGAAATGGAACCGACAGCCTGGTCCTATCGCCGTTCTCCTGGAGGATCCATATGTCCATCAGGTCGGCCCCCCTGTCGGGGCATGCGTCGAGAACCCATCCTCTGATCAATGTAACGCCTCGTGTGGCTATCGAGGTGAGGTCCGTCAGCGTTTAAAGGATGCTGAAAGGGGGAGAGGGGGCTGAATATGTGCCTACTTATCCTTCCAATCAACGATATCCATCTTCCTGAAGTCGAGCCCCCTGAGCTGGATGAGCCTGATATCGTCGGTGGACCCGATGGCCTTGTCTGGATGTATCAGCGCCCGGCCCAGCAGGATGCCACCGGCGCCGATCTTGCGGAATCTGCTGGATGAGCAGAGGGTCAGGAGCTTCCCGTTGTACATGGAATAGCCAGAAGCCTTCTTATCGTGGCCCCTGATGAGGACCTTCCTGTCCATCTCGTTCAGAAAGATGTTGAGGTACTCCTCGTCGAAATCGCACTCGTCGCTGATCTCCCCCCTGTCCACCTCCAGCTCACGTGGGCTTCCCCATACCGAGGCGGATATGATGTCGGCGTCGGTGGTCTTGAACATCCCAACGGGTTTTACCCTTCCCCGTGGGAAGGCGGCATGGGAGGCCACGATGCCGTTGGGCGTCCTGGCGAACAGGGGCAGCCCGGAGAATATCCCTCCGATCTCCTCGATGATCTCGTCGGCCATCTCCTCCCCGAACATATCCTCCACCTCATCGGGCAGGTCGTAGTGGTTGAACTCCATGAACTCCTTTGCCTCGTGGTTTCCCCGGAGGAGGTAGATGTCATCGGGATAGGTGACCTTGGCGGCGAGCAGGAACAGGAGCGTCTTGATCCCACCGTTATCGATGTACGGTGGGCAGAGATCGATGTAGTTGCCCAGGAACAGGAGCTTCAGCCCCACCTCCTTCAAGCCCTTTTCCGTACCCTTCTCGTGAAGCGTGCTGTTTATCCTCTCCAGTTTCCTGACGAGGTTCTGGGCGGTTATCAGGTCCCCGTGGAGGTCCCCGACGAAATAGAGGTAATAGGCGGTCTTGAACTTGTACTTGAAATCCATCAGCGGGAAGGTGTTCCATCTCTTCAATATCTGCGACGTCCCCTTGAGGAAGGCCGAGACCTCCTCCGCGTCATCCTCCGACAGCTCCTTGACCTTATCCTTGTCATTGACAACGGACCTCGCCCAATCCTTGATATTCATCGGCTCCCTCGGGATAATAACAGAATATGAATATAAATAATCTACGACTTGATGTTTCTCCATAAATCCCCCTAATTTCAATAACTTTTTCCCCATTTATAA
>CBDVER010000204.1:0-4071 GCA_965373055.1 uncultured Thermoplasmata archaeon | reverse complement strand
CCCACCAACGCAGAGGTTATTATCATCGGAATGATCGGTGATACCGTGAAGGTTATGATCAAGATAGAGTGGGACCTGCAGAAGGCAAAGAACAGAAGAGAGAAGGGTAGATCAAAGCTCAAGGATAATCAATGAGGTTAAACAAGAGAGGTGTGTTGATATGGCAATAGGTACTGGTTTGGGACTTGCGCTCGCATTTGGAGGGTTGGCGGTCCTGTTTATAATTATTGTGGGTATAGTGTACGCGGCCCGTTATCAGAGGGTCCCTCCGGATCAGGCGATGGTGATCTATGGTAGCAGGACCAAGAAAGGAACGAGGGGTTATAGCGTCGTGTCAGGTGGAGGAAGGTTCATTCTGCCGGTCCTTCAGGGTTTCTCGTTCCTCCCCCTCGACGTGAGGACGCTGGACATCGTGGTAACGGACATCGTAACGGATGTGAAGACATCGGGCGCCAAGATCAATATCAAGGCGGTCACGCAGGTCAAGATCGCCTCGGATGAGGCATCACTTTACACGGCCTCGGAGCAGCTGCTCCACAAGTCGAATACCGAGATCAACGAGATCGCACAAAAGACACTGGAGGGCCACGTCAGGGGCTTCTGCGCCACGATGACCATCGAGGCGATCAACTCCGACAGGGATGCCGTGGCATCCCGCGTTCAGTCACAGGCGGCAAAGGACCTGCGAAACATGGGCATCGAGATCCGCTCCTTTGTTATCAAGGAGATAGAGGACCAGTACGGTTACGTGGATGCCCTTGGTAGAAGGAGGACGGCCGAGGTCAAGAGGGACGCCAGGATAGGTGAGGCCATAGCCAACAAGGAGGCGACCATCAAGGAGGCCGAGTCTGCAAGGGAGGCCGAGAAGGCCAACGCGGAGGCGGAGGGGAGGGTGGCCGTGTTCCACAAGGAGAGGGACATCACCAAGCAGAACGCCGAGGCCGTGGTGGAGATCGCCAAGGCCAACAGGGAGATCGCCTTTGACCTTCAGGACAAGAAGCGACGGCAGGAGCTGGTGAGGGAACAGATCCAAATAGAGATCGAGGAGAAGGTGAAGAGGATCGAGCTCCAGGAGAGGGAGATCGAGAGGAAGACCAAGGAGCAGGAGGCCTCACAGGTCGTTCCGGCGAGGGCTGCTGCCGACTCCAAGATCGCGGAGGCCGACGGCGAGCGCGGGCGGATCGAGAGGATAGCCGAGGCCGAGAAGGTCAAGCTGGAAAAGCTGGCCGAGGGTCAGGCTGCGAAGATCCGCCATGAGGGTACCGCCGAGGCCGATATCATCAAGATGAAGGGTGAGGCCGAGGCCGCCGCGATAAAGGCCAAAGGCCTTGCGGAGGCAGAGGCGATGGAGAAGAAGGCCGCAGCATGGCACAAATACGGCGATGCGGCGGTTACCCAGATGGTCATCGATCAGCTGCCGGCGATAGTGCAGGCTGCGGCATCGTCCGTGGAGGGTGTCGAGAAGATCATCGTCATGGGGGACAAGGGTCCCTCGGGCCTTGTCAGCAACACCGTTGACATCGCGGCTCAGATGCCCGCTCTGGTGCAGTCGCTCACAGGCGTCGACGTGACAAAGCTGATAAGGAACGTCGTCCAGGAAGGGCCTGGTGGTGTCGTCGAAGTATCCGATGATGAGAAGTAAGTAGGGTATGAGGGGGGCCAGGTTTCCCCCCATCCTGTTGTAGGTGAGGAGACGATGGTCGAGGATGTTATGGAGGGATCGGACAAGGCGGTAGCCATCTGTCTGGTGAAGCCCTCTTCCACCGCCACTCTGGCCATGGTCCGTGAGGCCAGAAAGGTGATGTTCCACACATCCGTAACATCTGATGAGGGCCTGCTCAGGGAGGCAAGAGGGTTCCATTCGGACTGCCTGATGCTTCACGAATCGATCCTGATGCTCGAATTGGACCCCGAGATCGTCAAGAGGAACGTGATAGCGCGTGCGATCTCGGGGATATTTCCCGTTCTGAACACCATCGAGGAGTTCAGGTCCATGGAGGACAGGTCGTACTGGGACCTCCTGATGGACGGGATCGGCATCCTCGCCGAGCTGTCGCAGGCGACGCAGTATCTGGAGGCCACAAAGCTGACTGCGAACGCCCACTCCGAGAGCGCGCTTCTCAGGGTGGAGGAGAGGTTGGTGGTGCTTGCGCGCAGGGGCGCGGGAGAGATCGACAGCAAGATCTCCGCGATAGAGGATTTCCTGGACGACGTCAGGAGGTTGAACCTGGGCCCCAGGGAGAAGCCGATGATAACCTTCATGATGTGGACCTTCATATCCCTCCTCTCCTACAGGAGATTGAAGGACCTGCTGTAGGGAAGGTGATCGCTTTCAAAATCAGAGCATCTCTCACCTTACACGTTCAGGGGAAAATAAATAATGTTTATCGCCGTTCGAACGACCATGGGCGATCTCTGCCCGGATGAGGTTTTTAGATGGATTTCATGGAATTTATCGAATACAGGATTCCCCTGCTCGGGGTGACGGTGTTTCAGATACTTTCGGCCCTGCTGGTCTTCATTATTGGAATATTGGCCATCAAGGTGATAGTATCCATGATGAAGAGGGGATTGATCAAGGGAAAGATGCCCAAGATCATGGCCGATTTCCTCAGCAAGTTCGTATCGGCCATCCTGTATGTGGCCGTGTTCATGTTCGCACTGGGGACCCTTGGTGTCCAGGTGGGCTCCGTGTTCATAGGCCTCTCTGCGGGGCTTGGCCTGATAATAGCATTCGGCATGCAGGATACCCTGAACAACATGTTCTCCGGGGTGTGGATCGCCACCCTCAGGCCGATCAAGATGGACGAGGTGGTCGAGATCGCCGGCCTGAAGGGAAAGGTATCAGGGCTGAGCGTGATGTCCACCGAGATCATCACCCCCGACAACACCTACATCACCATACCGAACAAGCAGGTGTGGGGCTCGCCTATCGTCAACGATACGAGGATGCCGACCAGGAGGGTCGACGTGAATGTGGGTGTGGCATACGGGTCCCAGTTGGATAGGTCGATCAAGGCGGGAATGGCCCTCATGCGCAAGAACAAGATGGTCCGGAAGGACCCGGCGCCGGACGTGGTGGTCACGGAGCTTGCGGATTCGGCCATAACGCTTCAGTTCAGGGCCTGGACCAAGACGGATAACTACTGGCCGCTCAAAGGGTGGCTGACAAAGAAGATACCCGAGGAGTTCGGGAGGAAAGGGATAGAGATACCATTCCCGCAGCTCGACGTTCACATGGACCGGTAGTGAATATCCTCCTACGATCGAAGCGTTGAAAAGGGTTAATTACGGTATCATTGATACCCAGTTCGCTCTAGCTACATAATTGGAAGGTGAAAAGAATGGACCCGATCCTCGAGGGGCTCAAGCCCGAACTGCTGTGGAAACATTTCGATGCGATCACCAAGATCCCCCGCTGCTCCAAGGAGGAGGAGGAGATCTGCCTGTATATCGTCAACTTCGCCAAAGGCCTCGGCCTGGATATAAAGAAGGACGATGCGGGCAACATCGTTGTCAGGAAGCCCGGTACGCCCGGACATGAGAACGCGCCGACGATCGTCCTCCAGGGACACGTGGACATGGTCTGCGAGAAGAACAGGGGCGTGGAGCATGATTTCTGCAAGGACCCCCTCAAGCTCAGGATGGAGGGCGAGTACCTCTATGCCACGGGGACCACACTGGGGGCCGATAACGGCGTGGGCGTCGCCGCCGCCCTTGCGGTCCTGGAGGACAAGAACATCGTGCACGGCCCCATCGAGGCGCTGTTCACCGTGGACGAGGAGACCGGGCTGACGGGAGCATTCGCCCTCCAGGACGACATGCTCGTTGGCAGGCACATGATCAACCTCGACACCGAGGAGGAGAGGGCCCTCTACGTGGGATGTGCCGGAGGCGGGGAGTCGGACGTGCGGTTGCCCCTGACCTGGGAGAAACCCACCGGATCGGCTATTTACATCAACTTCTCCGGCATGAAGGGCGGCCACTCTGGCGTCGATATACATCTGGAGAGGGCCAACGCGGTGAAGCTGATGGCCAGGATGCTGTGGAAGGCGGCCAGGGAACACGACC
>CBDVER010000203.1:0-4073 GCA_965373055.1 uncultured Thermoplasmata archaeon | reverse complement strand
GATATATCTGAGGAAGATCAACCCCATGACTATATGTTTGTATTCGGCAGCATCGATGTTCTTTCTTAGTTTGTCAGCTGCTTTCCATAGTTGTTTCTCAAGAGGCTCTTCCTGAACGTTACTGTTTTTCCTGGCCATACGATCAATCCTCATTCAATGAATATCCTGAAGTCTCTGTTTACGGGAATGAAAACGATATCGAGTCTATTCCTTCATTCATTATCTGCTCGCCTCTCGCAAGGGTCCCCAATGGGGATTTCACGAAGGGCTTTAACTTATAATTATATTTGTAAATAAATTATAATCTTTTCCTTCAGCTACCAGATAGATCAAGATATCGTCCTACCAATCGATATAATGATGGTCCATATCAAATATATTTTTAATATCACATCGTTCCGGACAGGCCGCAGTGGGGACACACGATCTGATTGGACCCGGGATGAATGTCTATATGTGCCCCACACTGGGGGCACTCCACCTTTATAGTGTGGGGAGGGGAAAGCGCTTGAGAAGGCTGCTGTGGACCCTGCGGTAGGGTCTGTGGTGGAGGCGCAGGTAGGACCCCCGGCTGCTGCACGGGAACCACCACCGCCTCAACGTGATGGACCTCATGGACCTCCGGCACGTATCCGGGGGGCAGGTTCTGCTGCATTGGGGCCCCTCCGAGTCCCAAAGCAGTCTCGGGTACCGTCTGGTTGAGCTTCTTTACCTTGGTGAACTCCAGCCAGATGAGCCCGGACCCAAGGAGCAGGAGCGCCGCTCCAACCAACGAGCCTATGGGAAGGGTATCCTCCAGGAAAGATAACGAAAGGACCACTATGCCGATCACCGTCATCAATGCCACGAAGATGGGGACCATGGGGCTCTCCATCCTGAAACGCACCTTGCCAACAAGGATATCCTCCCTTTTTGGTATCAACAATATGATGGTCAAGGCTGCAAGGGCGAGCCCCACATAAAGCAAAATATCCGTGATAGCGGGAAATGATGGCATATTACTCCTGCTCTGACCTAATCAAATTGCCATATAAATTATTTGCTGGATTATATTCCCACCCTCCCCGCATCGCCGGAAGGGACGTGACCCCCAGATTCATTCTCCATCCAGACATCCGGAAGCTGTCCCCTTGGACCTACAGGTAGTTAACGTAACCATCCACACTGACAAAGGCTGCCCCCTCCATACACTGGATGTAGAGGTAGTAATCCCCAACCACATCGATATCCCCGGGGCTGAAGCTCCACTCTACGTTCTGGCTGCCTATCAAGGAGACGGTGGCGTTGTTCAGAAGCTTCTCATACGGGTTGTAAAGGAGGATCTCCAGGGTACTGGATTGCTGATTTCGGAAATCCCAACCGGTTATCGATATGGTGAGGTTCATCTGGGTTGCGTCCTTCTTGACGGTCCAGTTCACCTCGGTGGAGTTGCCTATCACTCCGATCGGTTCGTAGACGGGTTCCCCTATCATTACCGTCGATCCCAACGATATCGTGGTCCCCTGGTTCACGACCGTGATAACAACGGACATGGAGTCGGTCATCTCCGATTCATCCACAACGGTGAGGGTGACGGTAAAATCTCCCGTTTCGGGAAACGACTGCTGCCTCTGTGATGTGTTGCCGTGTTCCGGGTCCATATCAGGGATGCCGTAGTCCCAGATATAGGATACGATCCCCTTGTACTCCGTTCCATTTTCCTGATAATCGGGGTCGTATGACCCATTAGCATCGAAGAGAACCGCGATGCCCACCTCCACCCGCGTCCGGGATACCATGAGGGACGCAACCGGTGGCTTACCTGTAGCAGGTTGGGTGTTGTTCTGCTGCTCCGGTTTTTCCTTCTCCGCGAAGAGGGAGGAGATCTCATCCGAATAGGATACAAGCGAGGTAAGGAGGATGAGGCCGACAACCACGATGCCGATGATGATCAGAACGTTCTTCTTCTTTGCCATTTTTTTCCTCCTCGATCCGATTATTGGTGTAGCCTCATAATACATATGGGCTTGGATGTTTATATCCTTTGTTTTTCTAAGGGCCTTTTCAGGTATAAACCTTTCACTCATTGGCCCTTAGCCTCTCCTCTTTCTGCAGCTTCCTCTGGAGGATACGATCCAGGATGAGTTTCATGTAGACCGCATCGTGTTCCATGAGCGGCGATTCCGATATTATCGTGAAATCCCAATCGTCGTGATTGAGCATGCTCTCCGCAAGCGGGTCGAACCTCAGGTCTCCCTTCTTGATCGGGGTTGACATGATCTTGTCCCCCTCGCTATGTTCCACGCCCGAGAAATGGATGTAGAAATTGTTGGAGCCAGTGACCTCCCTGACCATGTTGAACATCTCCTCGAAGTCATCCACCTCCCTGAGCACCCCGCCATCCCTTGAATGCAGGTTGCCGACGCTCAGCACGGGGATGGTGTTCTTCACCCGTTTCACTATCTGGAGGATCTCCTCCAGTGAGCCGAACACCTTCTGCCTTCCGGAGGTCTCGATGCCGATCTGCGCCTTGAGATCGGTTTTCTTCAACTTGTCCCTGATCTTCCTGATGTGCTTGACCACCAGCTCCAGGGCCTCCTTCGGGTCGTGGTCGTGATACATCCCTATATGGGTCACGACGATCGAGGCCCCCAGCTCCTCGGCGATCTTGGCGCTCCAGAGGACGTTATCTATCGATCTCTGAACGTAATCTACCTCGCCCAGAAAATCCATGTAGTAGGGGGCGTGGACCATCAATGAAACATCGAGCTCCTCACCAAGTTCCTTGACCAGGGAGAGATCCTCGGGGATCTCCCTCATGGGCCTCAGGAGCTGTACCTCCATTGCGTCCAGCTGAAGGGCGTGGATGTCCTCTATACCGTCCTTGAGGGTCCTGCCCTTGCAGGACAGTGGTATACCCGCCGGTCCGAATCTGATCGTCATAAAATATCGTACTCCCGTATTTCCAATGATGTTTTGTCTATCAGCATCCCTGCATCCCCTTGAAATGATATCTACAGTTATTCTTGTATCTGGCGTTATTTATACCTTTTGCTGTTCTTGCTTACTTTAAGGGTAAAAACAGGTTCTTTTCCCTCAAAGGTCGATCTTTCCATTCTTCAGGAGTATCTCGATCGCCCTGCTCGCGGCATCATCAAGGGCCTCCTCATCGTCCAGTGCGTCATTCACGCTTCTGTTCTGATCGTTGATCAGATCCCTGGCCTCATTCCTCAGCTTGTCCCTGTCGTTCCTCATCTGAAGGACCTTCTCCCGGAGCTCGGTAGCTCTCTGATGGTAAGAATCCGCGTGCTTCCGGATCTTTAGGTACTCCTCGTGCTTCTTGTCAGACTCGGATCTCAGATGGTTGATGGTCGGATAGTACTCCTTCAACTTATCGTCGATCGCCACCATCTCCTCGTAGAACTTCTGGACCTTCAGGTGTTCCTGGTCGGCGAGGGACCTGTACTCGGTGATCTCATCCTCAACGGTCTCGCCCTCCACCCTGGCCATCTGGTCATCGTCCTCCTTGCTGCGAACTTCGAGAAGTTTCCTCCGGATATCATCGATCCTCTTGACAAGCTCCCTCTCCTTCTGGATGTTCTTTGTGGGATGGATCTCGTACTGTTCCTCAAGCTTCTTCAGCTCGATATCAAGGGTGTAGGCGTTCTCCAACGGCTCGGGGTCGCCTTCGGAACGTGGTTTTCTATCCCCTCGAAGCTGTCTCGCCTTTTCATTGTAGGCGTTCCTTCTCTCCTTGGCCGCCTTAAGCTTCTGGGCGATCTCGTCCTTCTTCTCCCTGTATACGGAGACCTCCTCGAGGATGGCGCGCCGTGTCTTGTGAAGGTCATCCCTCATCTCCCTGTGGACCTTCGCCTCATCGTTGAAATACTCCCTCTTGTCGTAGAGGGATTTGAGCTTCTTCTCGGAATCGGAAAGCTCCTTCATAAGGTCCTGGGGCACTTCATCTGGGCTCATTCTACCACCCGCCGTACAGCCGTCCTAAAAGTGACATTATATATATATTAGGTGCTCACGCCCCGCCGCCGCCCCTGGCGATCCTTGCCGCCACGGCTCCCGCGATAAGGCCCGCATCG
>CBDVER010000202.1:0-4082 GCA_965373055.1 uncultured Thermoplasmata archaeon | reverse complement strand
TGCTGAAATCATTCGTCAAGGATTGGATATATTTCGATATGCTGTCTCTCTTTATACCAGACCTGTTGGACATCAATGTCATTGTATTGTGGCCACCTGCAACAGCTTCCAGTATCGAGAAATATGTGTGGTAGTTCCTTCCGAACATCTCGATAAGGTTGTTCTTCACCTCTTCGGAAAGAAGCGGAAAATCACAGTAAAAGGCTTTCTCAATGATACGCAGCGGATCCTTTCCCTCAAGGCCCTGTTCCCCGATCATTACATAATATTTTGGGATCCCTCCGAATATGGAATAGAGGGTTAAAATATCACTTTGGTTGAAACGGAGATCCCTGCAGATCTCATATACGTGTTTGTAGCCCAGAGGCTTCAACCTGATGTATTCGGTTGCCCTCCCGAATAGAGGCTCCTTTTCACCTGTGAATATCCTGTTCATCATGGACACATAGGAGCCCATCAAGATGATGTGCTTCCCTTTCTGGTTCATACAGCTGTCCAGTACCTTCTGAAATTGTGAGAATGCTGATGGCGATCCAAACGATAGGTTCTGGAACTCATCGAAAACGAGGACCAGCTCACCCTCCACCCTTGTGATCAGATACTCAAGTGCCTCCTCCCAGTCGGCAAATCGAGGGGAGTAACCCAGCTTCTCTCTAACAGAGTTCGCAAGGCCTTCAAGAAGGAGGAGTTCTCCCTTCCTGGTTATAAAGAAATATATATGGTCCCTTCCCTTGATGAACTCCTCCACAAGCCTTGTCTTTCCAACTCTTCTCCTCCCTGTTATCACGGTAACGTGCAAACCTTCCCTTGAAAGGGCGTTTATCCGTTCAAGTTCGGATAGTTCCAGTCGCCTGTTGTAGAACTTCATTATAGTGGAAATAGGTATGATACTATTTATCACTATTGTAAAATCCAATGATCAGATAGTGACCACTCCTTGATACCAACTCCCCCATTGCAGGAAGAACCTCTCACCTTCATCACGGGAAGGAATATCAAATAACAATAATGGCCAATATACTAACCATGATTATAATAAGGCCCGAGTTAACAAAGGACCTCATATCATTCATGACAGGAACATCTGGCCACAACTGTTTTAAAACATTCCTCGAATATAGATAATACAATACGGAAGAGGGCACCCAACATGATGAGAAAGACCGCACTCGCAATTGCGATGATACTCTGTATGACGATGTTGACCCAGTTCACCATGGGAGCCCAGGGCGACCCTGTAACAACAACAGCTCCCGATGTTAATGAGATATCAGGAGAGGAGAACGAGATCTCTATCAAGAGGATAGAGAGATCCGATAACCCCTTCATGAGGGATCTGAACGTAGTTCTCCACAACGATCTCTCTCCGCAGACCCTCTCCTCGCTTACAAGGGCCTCGGACGATGAGGGAAGCAACGGGATTGGCGACTTCTACAACGGGTCCCATATCGCCTCCACCCCGGAGACGATAAGCGGATCGCTCTCCCTGGTAACACCATATCCCAGCTCGGACCTGAAGGACTGGTACAAGATCGATCTCCCCAACGTGGACCCCGGAGTTCCGGGTTCCCTCGCCAACTTCACCATCACCCTCAACTACTTCCGCACATCCTCCTCCTCCGAGGACGACCTCTACGAGCTCAGATTGTGGGACGAGTTGGGGACCGGCGAGCTGACGCTTGAATATGACTACGCCGACCTTCTCAAGATCGAGGTCCTCCACGTGGACGAGTACAACGGCATCACCCGCAAGGGAGGCCACGACTTCTTCTACGACGACGGGGACGATTACGATGACTGGACCCACGACTCCAACTGGTCCTTCAACTGGAGGGCGGACCTCCCATCAGAGGGAACATTGGACACAAACGGCGGGACCAACGGATTGACGGAACTGAACTGGTACTACATCGGGATATCCCACAAACAGATGATCGACTCCGTCCCCACGGTGAGGGACGACCTGGAGATGGAGTACGAGTTCACCATCTCCACTCCCGTCTATCAGAGCGATAACGTCTACCCGAACGATCTCGATAACGCAACCTCGCTTAACGGTGAAAAGAGTGGGACCCTATCCAGCCTCAGGGACCACGAGGACTGGTTCGAGATAACGGGGTCCTACGACAAGATCTGGAACATATCCTACTTCTGGAACCGGTCCACAAACCTCCGCTTCGAGAATGATAGATGGTACTCCATATCCAGCAATGTGTACCAGACGATGTGGATGCACTTCCACCTGGTGTATTCCACATGGGGGCCCGACAGGACATGGGGTACGTCCGACGATGGATGGGAGTCGGAGAAGATGGTCCTTACCCAATGGTTCGATACCGAGGGGTGGCTGACATCAGATCCTTCGTGGTCAGGATATATCATCAACAACATGACTGGGGGCAACGCGACCCAGAGGAAGGTGTACATGGGAGTCATACTCGAGGCGATCGACCTCAAGATATCAGGTGGGTCTGTCCAGGGGTTCAATCCTTCGACATTCGGAGCTGTGAACGATTACTCCATATCCGTATCCATCGCGGAGGTCGCTCCCAACAATCCCCCATCGATATCCAATATCTCCGTTCTCTCGACCAACCCTCAACACGTATCCAACGGAAGTCTGGAAGACGATTATCAGCTGTCGTTCACATACTCCGACGAGGACAACGACCCTCCGGATAAGATACTGCTCGCAATTGACGACGAGCTTGGAGTCTCGGATGTTGATCTTCAATCCAGCGAGTTCGAAGTGAATACAAGTGATACGGATTACACCGACGGAAAGGATTATGTTGTAACCTTCACAGGAACGGAGATCGGCGCGGACCCGATGAACCATACGGTTCGAATGATCGCATCCGACAATCTTACAGGGGATCAATACAGGCTCTCGAAATGGTCCGACCCTGTGGTTTTGGAGTCCATATTCTCGGTCTGGGATGATACTGCACCCGGCCTCAATCCGGCGTTCACCGGGTTTCACCCTGTTCAGGAGGATTCTCCGACCATCACACAGCCCATGGACAAGGTGATCAATGGCATCTTCACCGATGCCGAAGGCTTCATAGGTTTCCAGATCTGGAACGCATCCCTGGGCGATTGGGACACCTCCCTGGACACATCGCTTCTGGACCTGGATTTCACAATGATCGATGGGTTCTGGTTTTCGAATATCACGCCCAAACCGAACCAGCACGGAACCGAGTATCTAAGATTCAGAGGCGTTGACCATTACATGACGGTCGAGGCCGAATTCCCGTTCACGGTCAATTCCGAAAACGACCCTCCCACGGTCCTTTACATTGATGTGGACGGAGTATCTTATGATGTGGATGACAGCGATCCGTTCCGACCTGTTGCACATCTGGAGGACCTTGAGGTAATGGAGGACCTGGAGTTCTCGTTCAGAATATTCGCAATGGACCCGGACCCCGAGTATTATTGGGAGGGCCTTGGATACTCCCTATCAATGAGCTTTTCTGATGATTGGGACTCAGATATCGAGGTGAATGTGAACACCGGGGTGGTGTCATTCACCCCCACCAATGAAGATGTTGTTCGGGGCAACTCCAAGATGGTATTTCGCATATCAGATAGCCTGGAAGATGGGGAGATCTTCCTGGAGGTCTATTTCAACATAACCAACGTAAACGATCCCCCTGAGATCACCATCCCCAGCATCACGCAGAGGACATACAACCAGTTCAAGAAGGTGAGGATCAGGCCGCAGGTGGTCGACATCGACCCATCTGATAGATTGACCATAACCGTAAACATGGTCAATGCGGCCGATGATCTGGAAAGCACCATTGCGGAGCAGCTTCCTTATATAAATTTAAGCAAGGGCACAGACTGGGACATCGATCCGGCAACGGGGGAATTCTGGTTTCAGCTGGACGATCAGGAGATCTGGAGAACCGACGAGGGAATGGGGTATCAGGTGGAGATAACACTCGTCTTCAATGTCACCGACAGTGAAGGCGGTTTCGATACTGCCAGATTCAACCTGATACTTTTAGATGAGAACCAGGAGCCTCAAAAGCCCATTGAGATCTTCCATATATTATGGGGTATGACGGTGA
>CBDVER010000201.1:0-4111 GCA_965373055.1 uncultured Thermoplasmata archaeon | reverse complement strand
TCGACGGGGATGAGGTGTGGTATCTCGATGAGGTCGTAACGGATTTCCCGGATGTGAACGGGTCCGACGTCAAGAGCCTGGAGGTGTACTGCCTTATCACCGATAACTGGGAGATCAGAGAGGTCAGGATAACCTATCAATGGAACAGGGGCGGTTCCTGGGCCGATATTCCCGATCCGGACCAACTGGATATGGAGATAGCGATCGACAAGGTGGGGAACAGCACATACTTCGATGTGAGGAAGAAAGATAGCGAGATAATGAAGGATTCCTGGCACGGGGACGATATGGATAACTGGAAGGGATACCTCCGCAGGGTCACTTTCGGAAACCTCACCTCCCTTGATGGCGAGATGGAGTTCCGCATCATCTATAATGCAAGGGACCTTCGAGACAATTCGATCAGGAAAGAGTACGCCTTCACGGTAGGCTCCGATTGAGGCGGGCCGGGTTCATTATCCACATTATCGGCGTAATGACCCCATAAAACTTAATAACCCATTAAGCGGTCCAATATCATTCCTATCCTGGGGTTGGACAACAATGATGTCGTTTGAAGAAGAAGATGATTGGGACGATTTCGACGATGATGATGACGACTGGGATGACTTCGATGACGATGAAGAAGAGATAGAGGTGGGGAAGAAAGAGAAGGCCAGGGAGCCGCCCGCAACCAGGCGGGAGGCACCCGGGAAGGCTACTCAGGGAAAGAGGAGAACGGATACCCAGAAGAAACCAAGCCGGATAAAAAAAGAGAAAGGAGGTAGGAAGGCCAAAGGTTTCCGCGGCCACCCGGTATATATCTGGTCCACACGTATCCTGACGACCGTTCTGATAGTGATGATCCTCTTCGCTCCAATAGCGGCCCTGGAGGCCCCCAGGGATGATCTCCTTGGGGGCCTCAAGGACATGATGAGGCCCTATCGTGAGTTCCCCGAGTGGACCAATATATCGATCAGGATAAACTACGACGTTGAGGCCTCCGGTGGATTTGCGGATGAGATCACCATCAAGGTCGCACCCCCTTTCGACATACCCAGTTCCAACAGCGGTGAGACCTTTGTTGCCCAGGATGTCCTGGACGTCCAACTCTCCACGGAAACCGTGGATACCCGGGTATTTCCGCCCCTGCCCTTCGGGGATTTCAATACGATGGGAAACCAGCTATCCGGATGGAAGCTTACCAACTTCAGGGGAGCGGCCTCCTTTGAGGCTGAGTTCCACGCAAAATTGTACTATCACAAGTGGGATATCGATGAGAAGAACTCCGGGACCGTCGCCGATATTGAAGCTCGCTACAGGGACCTATACCTCGACGATGAATGGGAGGTGGATGATAATGACGACGGTATTCCGGAACAATATAGATACCATCCCAGCTCACCCGTCATCCAGAGCACTGCGCATACGCTCACCGACGGGGAGAATACCGTTCTGGGTAAGGTCAAGGCCATATACGATTGGGTCCAGGATAATTTCAACTATACGAGGGACGACCAGAGGGATATTGACAAGATCAAATACGGCGCCTATCCGAAATGGCCCGAAGGGTGCATAGCCGACTGGTATGGGGACTGCGACGACCAATCGCTCCTTATGGCGTCCCTCTGCAGGGCAGTTGGCATACCCGCCTGGCTCGAGATAGGATATCTCTACGAGAGGTCCACCGGAGAGTGGGGGGGGCACGGTTGGTTCAATGTAGTGATACCGGTCAAGCAGCCCGGTGGAGGCTACAAACAGGTGGTAGCCCCGATCGACCCGGTGAACAGCGAGTTCCTCTACAGGGACCCCTACAGGATAACTGACTGGATCGATAACGGCACATCTTTCATAGACAAGAATGGGGACCTCACCTTCAACCTGGATTACTATTACAGCTATTTCTCCGAGACATCGTCGCACTCCACCCGGGTGAGCAGCCAACCGCCCATATACACCTCCCTCAAGTTCGAGGAGCACGGGCGGGTCAAGGAGTATGTGGAGAGTCAGGTAGATTACGCACAGGTTGATGGGAGCCAGAAGGATTTCGGGCTTCCCGCGCTGAACCCACTTCTGCTTGCGCCGTTGGGGTTCCTCCTGCTCGTGCCCGCCGTAAGGACGAAACTTTCAAAGCGCCGACCATAGGCCCGGTTTCGGGAAATCTTATTAACGCTTGCGCATCTAGGGCTGTTCATGGAGTCCAGATTGGAGATCGACGGATGGAGGACGAATCTCAGGTTCTCATCGTGTCATATGCTCCTGGAACACAGTAAATGCTCGAGGATCCACGGGCACTCATATGCGATACATCTGAAGATGATAGGTGAGATAGACGAAAGCAGCCTGCTTGTGGACTTCGGCCATATCAAGGGGAGATTAAGGGAGTTCGCCAGGGAACTCGACCACAAGGTCATGATACCGACCATGTCGGAAGCTATCCGGATCAAGGATGACCCGGACAGCCCCAATATCGAGGTGGACATGTCGGGAAAGATCTACTCCTTCCCCAGAATGGACGTGGCCTTTATACCTACCAAGGCTTCGACCGTGGAGGAGACCTCGGCATATCTGCTGAACCGGCTTGTGAATGAGGTCGACCTACCAACAGGCATCCGTGAGATATCCCTCGGTGTGGACGAGGGGCCCGGACAGGGTGCCTGGGCATCATGGAAAAAGAAAAATGGAGGGTGAGCCAAGATGAGATGTGTCGTCCTTCTCTCAGGGGGTATCGACTCCTCCACGACCCTGGCCATTGCCAGGGATATGGGCTATGATCTCCACGCGCTGACCATCATGTACGGCCAGAGGCACGACAGGGAGATCGGATCCGCAAGGAAGGTTGCGGCATCCATGGGCGTCAAGGAGCACAGGGTCATCAAACTGGCAGATGACCTATTCCTCCGCTGCGCCCTCACTGGCGAGGGAAACATTCCAACGGACAGGGCCCTGGAAGAGGGTGGGATCCCTTCGACCTATGTCCCTGCCAGGAACCTGATATTCCTCTCGCTGGCCGTCGGCCTTGCCGAGGTGATCGATGCGGATGCGGTGATGATAGGCGCAACGGCAGTGGACTATTCAGGCTATCCGGACTGCAGGCCGGAGTTCCTGTCATCCTTTCAGGAGACGTCCAGATTGGCCACCAGGAGGGGTATGGAGGGGAAACCCATCAAGGTCCTTTACCCGCTGGTCAACATGCCCAAGGATGAGATCATCCGAAAGGGGATCGAGCTTGGGCTCGACCACTCCCTTACCTGGTCGTGCTACAGCGGCGGGGAGAGGGCCTGTGGAAGATGTGACTCCTGCAGGTTCAGGATGATGGGTTTCTCGAAGGCCGGGTTGAAGGACCCGATCGAATACGAATGAGGTGATAAGATTGCTCAAGGTCCTGGAGGTGTTCTGTTCCATACAGGGTGAAGGGGTCCATACGGGGCTTCCCACAACGTTCGTACGGTTATCCGGATGCAATCTGAGATGTGCCTGGTGTGATACGGCATACAGCCAGAACGGCTCGGATGGGGACAATCTCACCGTGGAGGAGGTGATGGGGCAGGTCAGGGGTATGGATAGGCCCTATCTCTGCATTACCGGTGGTGAGCCCCTTCTGCAGCACGACGTGATCGCCCTGTGTTCAACGGCCATCGGGGAGGGATACAGTGTGGATGTCGAGACGAACGGGTCGATTGGGATAGAGGAGCTGATCAAGCGCTGCCCCGATGTTTTTATCTCGATGGACGTCAAGACCCCCTCAAGCGGCCAGGAGGGCTCATTCCATGAGGAAAACCTCCGATCATTAAGGGCCGAAGATCAGCTTAAATTCATCGTTTCCGACCCCCCTGATATAGATTTTGCACTCAATTTCATCAGAGACCACAGCCCTCAATGTGATCTGATAATCACACCCTGCAGCAATGAGAATGCCGAGGTCCTGGCGGAACATCTCAATAGAGAGCTGCAGAAAGGGGAATACAGGATGTTCCTGAACAGGATCAGGTTGATGCTGCAGACCCACCGGATGATCTGGGGCCCGGGCAGAAAAATGGTATAGATCCCAACATTGACAGATCAAATATAATCCAAGCCGGTCAATGTTGTGAGAGGCCTCACTTTGATACTAATCTGTACTCACTATGTT
>CBDVER010000200.1:0-4147 GCA_965373055.1 uncultured Thermoplasmata archaeon | reverse complement strand
TATAGATGAGGTATCGATATAACGGCAGATACAGGGGACGGAGTCGGATGGGATTTTTTAATGCATTGATGAAAGGTCTGATGGGCCTGTTTCGGAAGAAGCAGATGTCCATCGGGATATACGGCCCGCCCAATGCCGGGAAGACCACCCTGGCCAACCGGATCTCCAGGGATTGGACCGGAAAACCAATGGGCAAAGCCTCTGAGATACCACATGAGACGAGGAAGGCAAAAGAGAGAAAGGAGGTCATAATAAAGGCTGCGGGGTCAAAGGTGAGTTTCAACATAGTTGATACTCCCGGCATCGCGACAAAGATAGATTTCCACAATTTTGTTGAGAACTACGGGATGGACAAGACGGCGGCAAGGAACCGCGCCAAGCAGGCCACGGAGGGCGTGATCGAGGCGATCAAATGGTTGGATCGGGTCGATGGGGTCTTGCTGGTAATGGATGCGGCCCAGGACCCATTCAATCAGGTCAATGTTACCCTTCTGGGCAATCTGGAGGCCAGAAAGCTTCCCACGGTCATAATCGCGAACAAGATCGATCTGGAGGAGGCATCGCCTGCAACGATCAGGGACGCGTTCCCTCAGCACGCCACAATTCCGATATCCGCCTTATCGGGATATGGAATGGACAACCTGTACAAGGCGATGATAAAATATTTTGGATAGATGGTGGAGATGGTGATGAAGAGGGTTTTAAAGGAAGGGGGTAGAAGGGGGGTATCCATCAACCTGATCTCTACCGAAAAACTGGATGAACTGGGTTCGGAAAAGATCCGCTTCATCCTGGATCAGGTGAAGGAGGGAAGGGTGTTGATCCTCGAGAAAGGCCTCTCCCCATCGGAGGAACTGGATCTCATCAGGATCACCATGTCAGAGATAGATCATGATTCGTTCATAGGTGTTGAGACCCCCGGATTCACGGGGAATGTTGTTAAATTGGGATTACTGCAGAGGTTGCTTGGCCGTGCCCCCCCACCGAGGATGATGGTGGTGGGTCCAGCACATCTTCTCAAGACGATCAAGAAGGATGGTAGAACCATTCAGGCGATGATCCTGACCAGGGATGATCGTGAGAGATATGATGATCTTGGAGGAGATGAGGTCGATAGTGTTACAGAGGGAGAGATGGAAGATTCGATTGGCGGAACGGAGGAGGAATAGAAACAGGCAGGTGAAAGATGTGCCACACCAATGTCTCAACTGCGGACAGCTGATACCAAAGGGATCTGATGAGATCCTTAGAGGATGTTCAGCCTGTGGCGGCAAGAAATTCATGTTCGTCGACAAACCCCTCCCCGCTCCCAGAAGAGAGGAGCTTAAAAAGAAGGCTGAAGAGGTCAGGGATGAGATACTACGGAAAGTGGATCAGAATCTTTTGGATATATTGAAGGAGAAGGGAATTCAGGGGCTCGATGAGGGTGAGATCATGCCCGATGAGGACCTTGGTGAGGATTGGATAAGGTTCCGGCCAGAGGAAAAGCTTCACGAGGTTGAACATAGGGAGAGTTCAGACGAGAAGAAACCGTCTGCCAAAGACCTTATTTCGAGATTTGATGAGGGGATAAAGGAGAGGGGAATGGCCTCGAAGGGAAAGTCGAAACCTCCCAAAAAAGGTAAGAGGGGAAAGAGGCCAAAACGGTCCAAGAGAAAGATATCCAAGGGTATAAAAGAGGACCATGTCGATGTGATAAACATCGTTGAGAACGGGGTTTATGAGATCAACCTTGAGGGCCTGCTCGATGACAGCCCAATAGTGGTTCAGAAGGATGGAAGCTATCTGATCCATCTACCATCTCTTTTCAATTCAAAGAAGAGGAAAACCAGATGAACGTGGTTTGGATGATCCATCTCATGCTTTAACGAATTCGGATATCTTTCTCGCGATCGTTGGGGTGATCCCCTGAAGCTTGACCAGTTCGAACGGGGATACCTCCTTGAGTTTTTCCACCGAACCATATCCAGCTTCCATCAGGGCCTTCGCCTTCACCTCATCGATGCCGGGAAGCTCCTGCAGGGACTTGAGTGCCTCCGCCCTATCATCCACCCTCTCGAAGGTGGTCTCCTCCGGTTCGATCTCCTTCTCGATGGGTTCCTCTATCTTTCCCGATTCGGGCCTGATCCTCTCCAGCTCGTAATTGGTTGGTGAGATGGATGGAAACCGTCCGATCATCTTCTGTCGAAGTTCGATCAACGTAGGGATCTCGGAAAGGGGCATCAGGTTGGCCTTGAACCATCGATCCCTCTCCTCCACGCCCTTTCTCAGCTTGTCAACCTCGATCTCGAGGTCCTCGGTTATCAGGTAGAGCTTCCTGTAACGCGACCTCTCCTTATCGAGATCCGAAAGCTGTTCATCGTATCTCGTTCTCAGGTCCTCCACCTGGTTTTGAAGCGAGGCTTTCTGGATATCAAGTTTCCTGTTCTGGGTATCTCTGCTCTCAATAAGTTCACGCAGGGTGGTGACTATACGGTCCTTCTCCCTTGCCTTGTCGTTGAGCTCCTTGATATTCGCCAGTGTGTATTTGTTCTCCTTATCAAGGGCCTCGTAAGCGTCCCATAGTTTGGCCAGCCTTCCCTTGGCCATATTCAGCTCCTCTTCCGACATAGGTCTTCCTCCGTATCACCATCGATCTTGTCTGTTTCAGGCGGGGAATGTGAACATCCATATTAAATCGTTCTGCTGGCCCACCCTGTGATCAGGACCGGAATGGCCGATCACAGCCCTATAAAGCATTCGTATTATTATAGATAACCCTTCACGTAGTAAAATATACAAATTTATAGAGAATATGATTATATCAAGGGAGGATAATATACATTGAACATACGAACCTGGTGGAGTGAACATGTTGAGAGTGGAATTATCCCGCAGAGACCATTTCAGACGAAAGTTGATACTCTCTTTGGCCCTGCTGTTCTTGATCGGTGCAGGCGGTAACGTCGTCTTAGGTGGATCGATCTGGATCGTCGCACCAGATCCCGGTGCTGCAAGTCGGGATGTGGATACGATATACTGGCCTTTCATCGGCGGAGGTTCCACACATGAGGGGGAGGGGGCCACATTGGGTAGGGGGATAGGGGAACCTGCCGTGAACTGGACGGTAACGGGTGGGCCCAACAGCCTGGGTGCTGTGGGCTCTGATATGGCCAACCTGATAGAATTTGATGCCATTGCGGAGTCCGACGTTTTCGGTATTGTGGATTCGAACGGCACCCATATTCGGATAATGGATGGAGGTGGTGGGGAGATCATGTGGGAAGTGGACCTCGGGGATATCGCCCACTCGGTGACCAACTTCATGACCGTATCACCTGCCCTTGTGGACGTTGATGATGACCTAGCCCCGGAGGTTGTAGCATGTTTTACCGATACGCCTCTACAGGGGAAGATCGCGATGTTCAGGCCGAACGTAACGAAGGATCCGTCGGGATATCGTTGGAAAGCAACATCATACAAGGATGACATGGTCTGGAACATCTCACTGCCCACCCAGGGGGCGATCCGATGGTCTTCACCGATCGCCCATGATCTGGATGCTGACGGCGTGGAGGATATCATTGTAGGAGTGGGTAATCGGCTATATGGGATCGACGGGACCGACGGGTCCCAATTATGGAACTACTCCATCGGGAGCAGCGATGAGATACTCTCCCCACCTGCGATATATGACAGCACGGGGGAGATAAAGAGGATCGTGGTGAATTCCCTCTCTTCAGCAGGGACCGTACTATCAACCACGGCGGTGAAGTTCACGGGACAGCTGCTCGGGAACGTATCACATTCCCTGGGCACCCCCGCCCCCTACGTCCATTCCCCTCCCGTACCGATGCCTGTGATAGGTGATGTGACCGGCGACGGGATCGCGGACATCGTGGTAGTTTACCCCTCGATCCCCGGATTCAGCCGGATCCGGGTCCTCTCCTACTCGTTGGATGAGGTTGCGGTCATCAGCAATATTCCCGGAACCATCGATGCATCCTGTGCGATCGGCGATCTGGACGGGGACGGGACCAAGGAGATCGTTATATCCTCGAGGGTATTCTCAACCAGCTGGAAGATAAGGATGTCAGCCTACGAGATCTATAAAGAGGGGGGGAACGACCTGGGAAGGCAGATCTGGTCCGATCTGCAGGGTACGACC
>CBDVER010000199.1:0-4168 GCA_965373055.1 uncultured Thermoplasmata archaeon | reverse complement strand
GGGGCTGAAGCTTTTCAAGTGGTACAAGGATATGGGCAGGGAGGTGGAGGTCGCCACCATCTGTGGGGACAAGAACGTGGGCGTCGTCTCCGATGCGAACCTGGTCCGCCAGTTCTACTCGGTCATTGAGCAGTTCTCACCGGACACGCTCGTACTGGTGTCGGACGGTGCGGAGGACGAGGTCATCCTTCCGGTGATATCTCAGAGGGTGCAGGTCGAACACGTTGAGCGGGTTGTCATCAAACAGGCTCAGAACATCGAATCCACCTTTTACATTATCATGTCAGCTCTCAAGAACCCAAAGATCGCCAAGAAGGTCATCGTCCCGGTGGCAATGGCACTCATGCTATGGGGCATCATGATGATCCTTGGCGAGACAGAGGCGGCCCTCGGCCTCATGCTGGCATTTTTCTCGCTATTCTTGCTCTCGAAGGCGCTTAACCTGGAAGGACAGGTCGCCAGGATGTTCGAGGATACGCAGGGGGCGTTGAAAACACGCCGTTACCTACTGTTCGGCGGGGTGATAATATCCATGACCCTGATCGTCAGCGGGATGTTCTACAGCTTCTTCCAGGCGAGGAACGAGGAGGAGGCACGAAGGTTCCTGTACCAGTTCCTGAACTCCATAATGCCCTTCATCATCCTCGCTGCAGTGTCATATACCCTGGGCAATACGTTCGACACATACATGAGAAAGGGGAAATTCATCAGGTCCACCTGGACCATCGTGTTCTCGCTCGGAGCCATCTACTTCATCGCAAGGACCACGATGGATTTCATTGGAGCGGTACTGGGATACGGAGATTCCTTCAACTGGGAGAATGGCCTCAGATATCTGGCCATCGCCGGGCTCCTGCTCATCATCACCATGGCCGTTCACAACTACAACAAGGGAAAATCAAAGGGCAAGAGAAAGGTTGGATGGATGAGATAGGAGATGATCTCCCTGGACATTGAAACATGGTTGCCCATATACCACGCAATAGCAAATGACCTGGGCATAGACCCACTTGAGGATGCGAACGCATCAAGGATCCTCTCGGACCTGCTTTCCGCCAACCCCGACATCACGCCCAGGGAGGAGTCTCTCGAGGAGGCATCTCAACTTCTGAAGGGAAAGAGGGCCTATGTTTTCGGATCCGGACCTGACCTGGAGGAGGAGCTGGACAGGTTCACAACCGAACGTTTGAGCGCTTTGAAGGGAGACGATCCGTCATGGTTGGACTCGGTATTGATCTCGGCGGATGGTGCGACCTCCGCCCTTCTCGCCAGGGAGATCGTACCTCACATCATCGTAACTGACCTCGACGGCGCCCTGCGCGATCAGCTGGATTGTCTGGGCAGAGGTGCCGTAATGTTCCTGCACGGCCACGCCGATAACGTGGGGACGCTGAGAACATGCGTACCTGAGCTCAAGGGTCGGGTAGTAGGTACCACACAGATCTCACCCTACGAGGGAGGAAATCTGGATAATTTCGGCGGTTTCTCGGATGGGGACAGGGCGGTGTTCATCGCGGAACACTTCGGCGCCTCGGCCATCATCCTTCTTGGCTTCAATTTCAACGAGGTGGGGGAGAAGATCGGCGAGGGAGGGATCAGGTCGGGCCTTACACAGGAGCAGGAAGATTGGAAATTCCGCAAGCTGACCTGGGCCTCTGTTCTTCTGGGACTTGTGACGAGACCCCAGCCGGTCTCATACAGCGAGAGACATTCGTTTCTGAGGCAGGCTCTGGGTAGCCAGGCCCCGATAAAAAAGGCGAGGTTGAACAGGGACCTGTAGGGCCCTCACTTCATCCGGTCCCTTATTCGGTTCAACACAATAACCTTATATAATTAAATGTGTTAGCGCAAAATCCACGGTGATATCGATGGGAAAAAGCTTGGATCCCGAGATCAGGGAGATAGTTGAAAGCAGACGGCTTCTCAAGAAGATCTGCATGAGATGTTGCGCCAGGAATTCCATCAGGGCCGATCAGTGCCGAAAATGCGGTTACAAGGGGCTCCGCATGAAGGCGAAAGAGAGCAGGGGCCAATGATCTCGCCAACTATCCCGTTTCCCATCAGCATCCTTATCTTTCGAGCTTGGGCTCTACATTTATTATCGATGTTACCATTTCACCCCCCATGGGCATACTCTACCTTTCCTCGAGGACGGAGTTCATCAGGGCGGTGGACCTCGACACCGGAAGGACCATCCTGCTCATCGGGCTCCCTGACGAGATGGTGAAATGGCTCGATATCGGCCTGCCCAGGAATACGCCCTCGGTCAAGGAACCTCACGATATGGAGGGAAGGGCCTTCGATATCATAGTCTGGTGGATCGAGAGGGGAGGATATGATCAAGAGGGCGAAAAGAGGGTACGGGAGCTCCTGTGCGACCAGGGTGAGTTCTGGGCGATCATCCCCAGGGAAGGTGACCTTACCGATGACTTTATCGGATCGATGGTCGTGAGTGTGGATGAGGGCATCCAACCGCTGATGATGACCCCCGAGAGGGACATGGTGCCGATCTGGGTCCGTAGAGGCTCATGATCGGTAATCGGAGAGCTTTCTCTGTTCCGGGATGAAGGCTGAACACGTTTTCCAGGACCTCCGTGTAAAGTGTGGAAACCGGCCGAACTCCTCTACCCAGGACCTCAGGAACTCACGTGTAACAGGATCGCCGGGGTAGCCCGAGCCGATCTTCCTTCCCACCTCCACCTCCAATTCCTGGATCCTCCTGTCCCTTGTCACCTTGGCAAGGATGGATGCACCGCCCACGACCGGGTGATGCAGGTCCGCCTTGTGCATGGAGGTGATGCTGATCCTGCGACCCCCCGCAAGCTCATCGTGATATTGCAATATCCGTTTGCCGAACCTATCCGCGTCGGTATCCGCAGCGTCAACTATCACATGATCGATCCGGGATGGGGCACCCTCCATCGTCAGCGTACATCCTTCAGGTAGGTCCGTATGCAGGGCCTCTCCATCAAGGATCAGGGAGGAGAGCACCGATGAGAACGCCAACACCTCAAGGTGGTTGATCGTCATCCGCCGTCTCGCCTCGTCGATCCCCTCAGCCGATATCTCCAGTATACAGTGGCCACCTACCTCCCGAAGGCGGTCGAACAGGCAGGCCCTTCTCGCAGGGGAGAGGAGCTTGGAATCCTTTACTCCCATCTCCTCAAGCTCATCCTCTCCGCTCCAGGCCAGGGCGGCCACCACCAGAGGGCCCAGCACAGGCCCCCTTCCCGCCTCATCGATCCCCACTATCATCGGTTGAGGGAATGGATCGGCAGGATATAGGTTTTCTCCGGCGGAAAAACGATAGATGAACGTGGGACCTCCGTGTTCGCATCATGTTCATCGCGGTCCAATACCTCCTATCTTCCGCCAAAATGGAATGTTATATCTATCGCCTATGTGGTATCCATGACAGAGGAGGGATAAACGTGACATTCTATATCGAGACAAAAGAGGCGAGAAAAAAGTTTGAGAACGAACTGTGTAGAGGTGGCACTGCTTTTACAAAAGAGCAGATAGATCTGTTAGGCAATGCCTTTGACCAGGGCATCAGGTCCCTTGCCGTGAATATAACCGAGGAGGTCGCCCAGCTTCACGAGCTGGGTTAAGTTGATATCGAATGAACATCATTATAGATTGGGGAATCAACATGGTTGATGAAAAGATCATATCCAAGGACGCCCTTGAAAGGAAGATCGCCTGCCCGGAGTGCGGCGAGACCATGATGCAGGTCTATCTGAATTACAACGGGAGCACGATCCTGATAGACAACTGCAATGGGTGTGGCGGCTACTGGCATGACAAGGGAGAACTTGACAAGGTCCTGGGTGAGGATGAACTGGAGAAGATGCTCAACCTGAAGATGCCCAACAGGTCAGGCTCCAGGTTCCCATGCCCCCGATGTGGAGGGGACCTGGCTGTCAAGATGCTGCTCAATGTGGAGATCGACCAGTGCAGAAGCTGTTCCGGAGTATGGCTGGACAGGGATGAGATAGGTCGGATCAAGGCGGCATGCAGGGCCGGACTGGAGACCAACACCCTTGTAGACCTTATCAGCAAGATGGAATGAGTCATACGTGGAATATAGGCGCCACACCTCATGCTGTAGACCGCTGGTTTGCGATCGGGATGATCGCCATGGACGATGCCCTGCTTGTGAGGAGCA
>CBDVER010000198.1:0-4171 GCA_965373055.1 uncultured Thermoplasmata archaeon | reverse complement strand
ATGGTTGCGATGGACGACCAGTAGCCGTACAGCGGCCTGGCCCCGTTGATGATCGACGCCTTGATCAGGGCCGCAGAGGGATCCTCCAGGTCCTCGATATCCTGAAAGTACTGCCGGATGAGGGCGGTTGTGCCCGCGACGATCGGCGTTGACATCGAGGTGCCACCATTGTAAGCGTATCGTGAATTGAGCGTACTGTACAACGACTGCCAACCCCAGTAGTGGTTCCACGGGTCCGGGATGAGCGATGACCTTGTGGAGAGAATGTACGTCCCCGGAGCCACCACATCCGGCTTGACCCTTCCATCATTGTACACGTAACCCCTGGACGAGAACGAGGCCATCTGGGAGATGTTGTTCGCACTCGAGCTCAAATTCGGCCTGTAGCTCTCACTTGCCCCCACCGAGATCACGTTCTTGGATGAGGATTGGGTGGATACCGTGTAAGGTGCGGGCCCCTTGTTTCCCGCGGAAAAGAGTATCGTCATGTTGCTGTGTCCCCAGACGAAGTTATCGATGTGCCAGGACTTGATAGAAGTGTAGTTGCCCAGGTATGTCCTCGACGACCAGGAATTGGTGTGGATACGGGCCCCTGAGTTATAGGCGTCGTTGAAGAGCGTGAAATATGCGGGGATCGACAGCTACCCGGTGGATAACATCGTTGACTGCATCACAAGCGACGCATTTGGGGCCTGTCCCGAATATGTACCATTTGATGCACTGCCGTCACCCAGTACCGACCCTGCAACGTGAGTGCCGTGTCCACCCTTTCCGGGCGAAGAGCTGTTTGGAAAATGAATATCCGGGTCTGACCAGTTGTTCGTCCTGGCATAGGCATAGGCCCTGATGATCCTCCCGTTAAAATCCGGATGCATGGTGGAATTGGATCCGGTATCCAGTCCCGTATCGGCCACAGCAACGATCTGTCCTGTGCCGTCAAGCCCGAGAAGGGACCTCACCTCCGAGACGTCCAGAATGCCCGACGCCACGTCGTTGTCGACCTCGAACGACTCTCCGATCGCCAGAAATGATACGACATCCAGCTTCGCGATATCGTACAGATCGGAGATCTTCGAGGTGCCGAGTATGATCCCATCCTGCGGTATCAGAACGACGTTATCCGGGCCCCCCAGAGATCCGATCAGATCGTCATCCGGCTCGAGATAGAGGCCGACCTCAACGAGAACATCACCGACACCATCCATATCTCTTGAGTACAGGAACAATCCAGGGTCCATCTTCATCAGGGGGTGGTAGGGAAAATATGCCCTTACGTGTTGATCATCGATATTAAGGGGTCCAAAGATCAAGAAGGTAAGTGGGGAAAAGATCTCCACGATCCCGGGCCCCGAATCGAGAAAAACATCAAGATCATCGGGAGAGCGAAGCTGGACGATAAAAAGGGTTTCGCACTCTCCTTCAGGTAGAGATGAACGTACACCATTCCAATCAGCTGGATCGAACATCAACGGGCCGAAACCCACCATCTCCTTCTGCGGCCCCGAGCCGGATGAGAACAGCGCCTCGATATCGACGTTCCACCAATCCATCGAGGGGGCTCCCTCACCCTCTTCTGCGTTGAAGGCCGGCAGCAGGGCCAGGATGACGATCGCTATGAACGCTGATCGAAATAAACCCGACTCCATAAGGGCCGTTATCGATAGACCCATTTATTAACATATTCGTTGATGATCACACAAGGGGGGAATCCTGGATGTTCACCTCAACGTCGTGGTGATGGTCCTCATCCTCCTCTTTTGGTTTGAGATCGGGCCTATCGACCCCTACCTTCTTGTAGTAGTAATACAGGGCCGCCTTTAGGCCGTCCACGGCCAACAGAGAACAATGCACCTTGATCTTGGGAAGGCCGCCAAGGCTCTTCATCACATCGTCCCACGTGACCTTCTCGGCGTCCTCCAATCTCATGCCCTTCACGACCTCGGTGAGCATCGACGTCGTTGCTATGGCAGATGCGCATCCGAAGGTCCTGAACCTGATATCCTCGATCCTGCCATCCTTCACGTTGATGGATATCTCCATCATGTCCCCGCAGACGGGATTTCCCACCTGTCCGATCGCATCCGCTCCCTCCAGCGTGCCGGCGTTCCTGGGATTCTTGAAATGCTCAAGGACCATGTCGTTGTATTCCAATCTATCCATTATGCTCCTTCCTCCTTGTTGTAGAGGGGCGACATGGCCCTTAGATCGGAGACGATCCCGGGCATCACATCGATCAGGTGGTCAACCTCCTCTTTGGTATTAAGCGGGTTGAGTGTTATCTGCATCGATCCGTGGGCTTTTTCGTGGGGGAGCCCCATGGAAAGAAGTGTGTGGGACGCCTCCAGGTTCTTCGAGGAACATGCCGATCCGGTTCCGACCCCGATCCCGTTCATGTCCAGAAGCATCAGCATCGATTCCCCCTCTATGTAATCGAACCTGATGTTGAAGTTGTTGGGCAGCCTGTGTGTCGGGTGGCCGTTAAGGTGGCTGCCCTCTATCTTCAGCAGGCCACTACCCAGGCGCTCCCTCAGTCCAAGCAGATGCTTCCTCACCTCCCCCATCCGCTCCCTGCATATCCTCGCCGCCGCCCCCATGCCCACGATCCCTGCCACGTTCTCGCTTCCGCTTCGCAGCCCCCTCTCGTGTCCGCCCCCTCTGAGAACCGGGGTCATCTTGACCCCACGTCTCACATACAATGCTCCAACGCCCTTGGGGCCCAGCAGATCGTTCGAGGAGAGGGTGGCAAGATCGATACCTATCCGGGCCACATCTATCGGCTCCTGAAATGCGGCCATGGTGAGGTCCATATGTAGAAGGGAGCCGCTCCTGCGGGCCATTTCCGCCAGCTCTTGGTAGGGTTGGATCGAGCCAACCTCCGGGCTTGCGAAGGGTATCGATACCAGCGCGGTGTCGTCCCCTATGACCCTATCTGCCTTCTCGAGCTCTATCACACCGTTATTATCGACCTCGAGGTCGATCACCTCGTATCCTGAATTTGCAAGTGCGGACGCGGTCGCCCTGACCGACTGATGATCCACCGCTGATGTGACCACCCTCTTTCTCCCTTTCTCGATATGAGGTAGGCTTCCCCTCAAGGCGAGATTTATGGATTCGGTGGCACCCGACGTGAATATGATCTCTTCTGGCATGGCGTTGATCAGCTTCCCTATCTCCTCCCTCGCCCTCTCCATACCTCTCTTCGGAGCTGACCCCCAACCGTGGATGGAGGCGGGATTGCCGAAGTCGTCCCTCATGTACTGGACGATCTCGTCGATAACCTCCTGCCTCGTGGGCATCGCCGAGCTCGCGTCAAAATATACCATGATCACACCATCAACTTATGAATTATCCTGGCACTATTTCAAAGATAATGGATGGAAGTATATTAATTTGTCACCATATATCGCAGGGGGGCTTCTCACAGTTCCTTTTTGGTTTGAAAATACTGCTCGATGATCTTCTTCTGCCCCCTTCTCAGTGTCTCGGACACCGAGGCGGTGGAGATCGAGAATATCCTGGCAAGCTCCCTGATACCGATCCTCTTGGGGAAATCATAGTATCCCCTCTCAAGAGCCGTCTTTATGATCGTCTCCTGGCGCTGTGTAAGGGACTCCTTATCATCCACGGGGGCTATCATCACGAGCCTGGTCTCGATGTCGTTCTCCTCCAGACCCTCGACAAGCTGTTGCAGCTGCTTCTTCTCATCCATCACCAGCTTCCATTCCACCCAGCCGTCCGCATCCGATGTGGCGGAGATCAAAAAGCATTTGGAATCCACAACGGCCCTGCAGCCCCAGCAGTCCTTTGTCCCAACGATCAGGATCACCCTGGCCTGATCGATCTTGGTGGATTTCACGAAATCCACACCTTCCATTTTGCCGATGGTATCCGTCAGGACATCGATGGTGGCCCCGTTGAGCCTGACCTCTACAAGGTCCTGCACCCCATCCTCTCCCAGAGGTATGGTATCAAGAACATTCACCGAGACAGGAAGTTGTCTCATAACCTTTCCGATCCAGCTTTTTTGAAGGTTCACTGAAAGGACGGCCTCGTACAGGTAACCACCATTTTCCTTCAGATTGCACATACTATAAGTAATTGCCCTCAAAGGGCCAGGAGATCAACAAACGTTCATTTGAGGGAAAATATTATATTAACGGTGAATGGATTG
>CBDVER010000197.1:0-4176 GCA_965373055.1 uncultured Thermoplasmata archaeon | reverse complement strand
AAAATGCAAATTATGCCCATATACATGAAGATACAAGTACAAGCAGTGAAAACCGTATCTTTGATAATCGATATGGCTTAGTCATGTATTATACGGATGATTGTTATATTGAGGATACCTCGATTTTTTCAAATGGTGTTTTCGATGCCACTCAGGCTTTGAAATTAAGTGGATCAAGCGACAATGAATTCCATGGTGTAAAGATATATCATAATGATAATTCTGCAGTCGCCTTGTATTCTGGGTCAGATGAAAACTATTTCAAAGATTGCGAAATAAATGGAAACTGCAACGGAGATCCAGATGGATATAATCGGATCCATTTGTCAAATGATTGCGATGAAAATCATTTCGAAGACTGCGATTTCAAACCTGGGTCCGCTGATTATTCTGATGTTCTCGTTTCCACAAACTGTGATTCTAACAATTTCACCTTTAGCGATGGATCACCGGTTATTATTATATCCACTAACAGTAATAATAATGAAATTCACAATACTGATTTAACTGCCATCCAAGTAATTGGTTCCTCAAATACGAGGGTGGTGAACTGTGATATTGATGATACTGACGAGGACTGGGCCGGAACTGGTGTATATCTTGACGATGCCGATGGGACAGAGGTCATAAACTGTGATGTAACAAACCAGGTCAATAAGGGTTTTTATATTAAGTCCTCAAGTGATGTGAAACTTAGGGGAGAAGAAGATTATTCCACGATTTCTGGTTGTGGAAGGGAATTATATGTCTACAAGGACTGTACAGTGCTATTTTTAGACTATAGTCTCTCAAATTATGGAACTTCCAGTCCAACAGATATTTACCTTGATGGAAATGATGGTACAGCCTCGGTGGAGTATGATAATATTCCAAACGTAGGAAGTTTCACTACTTATATTAATAATGGTGAATGGCAATCTGTTTAATGAAGAGGGAGAGTGATTTTGGAAATGTATGGGGCGCAATAATAAGTGCCCCTTTTTTTTAAAACATCATAATCCGGTTATTTTGTCCTATGGATCTCTTTGTATGATTCTGGATTTTGCATTATAAAGCGGTGTAATGTTGCTTTGTAGATGATGGTTTAAACATATGAATAGACTACTGATTACCAAGAGCTCCGCCTTAAGGAGATCTGTGTATCACGTCAATGTGAATTTGTCAACATCTACCGAGATATCATCTCAGGATCCCGTTCATACCTTACGGATCTCGACCGACCCGAAGCGATCACCTGGGGGGGTCGGGATCGTCCCCGCCCCTTGGAGCTTTACGTAACGGGCGGCCCGTATCCTTCTCCCTCAGGTATATCCTCCGATCTCCGTTGGGGTCCCTGACCACCTCGACGTTCTTGTAGGCCCAGAACCCGCCGGCTCCCAGAATGACAAGAAGTCCGATGATGAAAACGATCAGTATGGTGTGCGGGCCGTCATCGCTTTCAGGGGATGAAGCGGTATTGTTGAGATCCCCGCCGTTATTGTTTCCGGTGTCGACAATGGCCGTTCGGAGAACGAAACTCGCCGAGGCCTCGTAGGTGGTGGAGACATCCTCGAAAACCACGATAATGGTAAACGTATCCATCTCACCTGCCTGGGTCCCGGGTGGGATCGTCACCGTGACCCGACAGTCATAGAAGGCATTCACCTCTATGTCGTCGATCGTTCCAGTCGGGCTAATGGTCGCGGGCCATCTGCTTCCGGAATCCAGGGAGAAACGAAGAGAGGTTTGCACCAGAGAGTTCAGACCGGTCTTTTCCTCGAGCATACCGAAACCCGTGATCTCCACTGTTGTCTCATTTGAAGCATATATTGTCACCTGGACATCGGGGGTGTCCACCTCGACAACTCCCGATAAAGCCCTTACACCACCGTCCGCAGGCTGAACGGACAGCATGAACAGGGCGGCGGCCAATCCAACAGCGGCGATGCCTGACCATCTCATCTCTATTCCACCGTGACGGATTTAGCAAGGTTCCTGGGTTTGTCGATCTCACATCCCCTCTCCTTTGCGGCGTAGTATGCCAGAAGCTGCAGGATCACCGATATCGGTATGGGGGAGAAGAGCGGATCGATCCTGGGGTAGGTGATGATCCGATCGGTATACCTTTCAACCTCCCGGTCGCCCTCGGGGACTATCGCAAGGACGGGACTTGACCTGGCGGAGCACTCGCCCACGTTCCCCAGCATCTTCTCGTACGTATGGTCGTCCGAGATGAGCGCGATTATCGGGGTCTCCTTGGTGAGGAGGGCCAGGGGTCCGTGTTTCAGCTCCCCAGCGGGATATCCCTCGCAGTGGATGTACGATATCTCCTTCATCTTGAGGGCGCCCTCGAGCGCCGTGGGATAATTTATATATCTTCCGATATAGAACGCATCCCGGGCTTTGCTGAGCCATTTGGCCTGCTCCTTGATCCTGGAAATGTCGTTAAGTATTCCCCCCACAGCCCTTATGACGTGCCTTAGATTGGCCTGGACCGCGTCGTGCTCGTCCCTGGATATCCTCCCCATCTGATAGCCCATGTGGGATGATAGGAGGTACATCATCATGACCTGGGAGGTGAACGTCTTGGACGCGGCAACGCCGATCTCCGGCCCCGACCTCAGATAGAGTGAGGTCTCGGATTCCCGCGTGATCGTCGACCCGACCACATTGGTCATCGCGATCGTCTTCATGCCGCGCCTGCGGGCCTCCCTTGCGGCGGCTATGGTGTCCGCGGTCTCCCCGCTCTGGGTCATGAGAAGTACAAGCGAATCGTCCAGTGTGGAGTTGGCATACCGGTACTCGGACGCCATGTCCACCTGGGTGGGAAGTTTTGTGAACTTCTCGAACAGGTATCTGCCCACCAGGCCCGCATGATATGATGTCCCGCATGCCACAATCCTCATCATCCTGGCGCTGAGTAGCTGACGGGAGAGGACCTCCTCGTGCGACCTCCATCCCGTCAGGGTCTGATGCAGGGATTGCGGCTGCTCGAATATCTCCTTGATCATGAAGTGGTCGAAGCCGCCCTTCTCCGCGTCCTCCTCCCCCCAGTCCACCGAGGTCAGGTCCCTCTTGACCGTCTTCCCATCAAGCGTCTCAATGTGGATGGAGTCGCGGGTAAGCAGCGCGATCTCGCCATCCTCCATGTACAGGAAGCGGTTGGTATACTTCAGAAGGGCGGTGACGTCAGAGGCGACAAAACCCTCGTTCACCCCTTTTCCCAGTACCATGGGGCTCCTCATCCTTGCGGACACTATCATATCTGGATGGTCCCGATGTACCACCACGATAGAGTAGGAACCCTCCAGCTTCCCGACACCGCTCCTGACGGCCTCCATCAGGTCCCCCCCGTTATCCTCATACTCCTCCTGGATAAGGTGGGGCACGACCTCAGAATCCGTCTGGGATAGGAAGGTGTGGCCTCTTTCGGTCAGCTCCTGCCTGAGGGCGAGGTGATTGTCGATGATACCGTTATGGACCACCGCGATGGAAGAGCTGTCGTCCATGTGCGGATGGGCGTTCTCCTCGCTGGGAACGCCATGAGTGGCCCATCTCGTGTGTGAGATACCCGTGGTTGCGCCGGTTGGCTCGATCATGCCCTCGAGATTGGATATGTAGCCCAGGGCCCTTACGACCGTGAGGTCTGACCCCCTGCCCACCACCGCCAGGCCCGATGAATCATACCCCCGGTACTCGAGCTTCTTCAGGGCCTCCAGGAGTACTGTCGATGCCTCCTGGTCCCCGATGTATCCAACGATCCCGCACATGTTTCCTCCTCACTACACCGCATTCGAGCCGTTCTTCAGGTTCTCCCTGATGTTCCTCATTGCGCCTATCCTGCAGTCAGCGCCCAGGATCACGCCCTGTCCCAGGTTGACGTGGTGCGAGATCCTGCAGTCCGGCCCCACTATGGCCCCCAGCGTCTTCTTGGCGATGAAGTTCTCCAGCTTGATCGTGTATTCGCCTATCTCCACGCTGAAGAACTCGCCTATCTCCACTCCCTGGCCTATGACAGAGTTGGTAATGGACGAGTGGGCCCCCATGGTCACCTCGTCCATGATGAGGGAATTCCTTATCACCGTGAAGGGTTGGATGATGCAGTTCTGGCCGATGGAGGTGTTTGGTGCGATGTATGCGCCCGGGCCGATCTCGGTGTTATCCCCGATGACCACCGGGCCCTGGATCACGGTATTT
>CBDVER010000196.1:0-4186 GCA_965373055.1 uncultured Thermoplasmata archaeon | reverse complement strand
AGGGATCGATATCCTCTGGGACGCGAACGACGGCGAGGACGATTACCTTCAGCTGCTGGTCAGCTGTATGATACGGCCGGAGGATGGATCTGAATGGGAAGCCCTGTCGAGAGACCCTCTGACCGGGGACCCATTGATGCCCAATCAGAACAAGCTGTGGTTCAACAGCGACAAGATCGACCTTGGCACAGGAGAACCCAGATATCCAGACGGCTTTGAATACCGCCTGAAGTTCGTGATCAAGGACAGGGATGATATGATCACCGAGTTAATATCTCCCGCTTTCGGCGTCTACAACAACGACCGGCCGACAGCAAGTATACTCTCCCCGGTTGACGGGGACGTGATATCCGAAACACTCGACATAGGATGGGAGATAGGGGACCAGGAGGACCCCGTCTATGACCTGTTCACCTCATTCAGCCTCAGCAAGGATGGTGGGGAGTACACCGAGATCCATAACGGGAGCTTTGACGATGCTACAGGTAACCTGACCTTCACCACCAGTGAGATAGGAGGCGACGGGGAGTACAGATTGAGATTGGTGGTCACCGATTCGCGGAATCTGGGATCCGAGGCTGCGGTCGCGGTCTTCTCGGTCTACGATCCCGACCCCCCAACCCTGTACAACCTCACCGGCCCCAAGGGGGAGGTGAAGGGGATCAGGACATTTAACTGGGAATGCTCGGACCTCGACGCAGGGGAGGCCGCCACGTACAAGGTGTCCATCAGGCCGATATCCGGCAACTGGACGGTCCTGGCCGACGGAATGACGGAGAGGTCCTATGCCCTGGATACCACAGATTTCGAGGACGGCGACTACGAGCTGAAGGTCAACGCCTGGGACACCTCTGACCTACGGCTGAGCGATGAGGGCTTCTTCAATGTATTCACCATCAACAACCCGGATGCTCCAACTGTCAAGATCCTGGGGCCCAGCACCGGGGATGTCCTGAACACCACCGTGGAGATACGGTGGCTTGGAAACGATCCTGATGGGGATAACCTCACCTACAACCTCTACTATCACGTGAAGAATAACGCTGTCTGGACCCTCATCGTCGAGGGAAAGGCCAACACACGTCACCTGTGGAACTTCTCAACCTTCGAGGAGGGGGAGTATTTCATCAAGATAGAGGTGGTGGACAGCTCTGAGGAAGCCCTTTCCCACAGCGCGGAGGTGGGGCCGGTCACCCTGAAGATCTATATCCCTCCCGAGGTGGAGGATACCAATGACAGGCCGACGGACGGGTCAGGTGACGAGGAAGTGGAGGATAATAACGATCTCATCTTCATATCCCTGGCAGTGGCGGGTTTCATAGGATTGGTGTTGCTGATGGGGGCTATCGTGATGGTTCTTTTCGCAAGGGCCAACCGTAAAAAGAGGGAGGGGGCCGCCATACCGGAGAACGACGGCGATCTTATCATACCTGACATCGAGAGCATAGAGGCCCCGGCCAGTGTCGTGGGCCCGACCCCTGTCCAGCCGATCGTATATCAGGGCCAGATACCTCAGGGCGATCAGATGGTCCAGCAGCCCATGCCGCAGCAACAGGCCCAGATGGCCCCACCACCTGATCCGGGAATGCAAGTGGCCCAGCAGGCTCCTGAACAGGTTGCACCACAGCCGCAGGCCGTTCAGGAGGTACCTTCTGAGAACCTTCAACCTGTGGAGATACCTCAGCAGCCCCAACCGGAACAGGGCCAACCTATTGCACAGCAGGCTCCGGATCAACCTCAGGTTGTTGCAGATCAGGCCCCGGTTCAACCAGAGCCATCCCAACCTGTTGAAGAGCAGGCTCCGGTTCAACAGGAGCAGCCTCAAACCCCACAGTAAATGATTGAAAAAAAATATGGGGAACCTCGATCGAGGTTCCCCCATTTCTTTTCCATCCATTAGAAGTTAAAGAATGTGAAGTACTGCTCGCCCCAGATGGCATACCACACGACGAAAGCACCTGCCAACAGCAGCAGGAATCCGGACACCTTCTTGATCTTGTCCGTGTTGGTGATCACCTTCTCAAGCCTCTTGCTTCCAATAGATATCAAGTACGTGATAAGGACCATCATGAGGCCGACGGACAGGGCGTAGATCAGGAACACGATCAAACTGCCAACAAAGCCGCCTGCAATGCCGCCCAGAACGATGACTCCCAGGAATACCGGGGCCATGCAGCTCGATGCGGCAGCTCCGTATCCGAATCCATATGCAAAGAGGCCCCCTATACCATTCTCATCGGCATGTCGCTCCCCCCTTATCATGTTCATGAGCTTCTGAAATGGGCTCTTGACCATGTCCATGAACCTCTCGATATAACTATCATATCCGAGGATGATCGATAGTCCCAGGAAAAAGAGTATGCCGCCGACAATGGGCATCAACAGGACCAGATATTTGCTAACCAGGGCGCCAAATAGCGCAGCCAGTATTCCAACGATCGAGAAGAATACCACCAGGCCGAGCGCGGCGAAGATCCCCGCCTTCATGGGGTTTCTCTTCTTTCCCTGTACATCTCCGGAGATGTAGTAGGATATGTAGCCGGGGAGGAGCGGGAAGGAGCAGGGGGAGAAGAACGTGATCGCGCCGAACACGGCCGCCAGCGCTCCGATGGCGAACAGGGATGCCCCTGACGAGGATATCGTCTGTTTCGTGTAATCTCCACTGTGTGCATCGTCAACGGCCTCCAGAACATCGCTCTGCTTGATCGCACCCGTGTGGGTGTATGCGATGTCCCCGTTGGGGGCCACGATGACCATCTTGGGTATGTACGGGGCATCGAACGTGGATATGAACTTCACATTCTGGCCTATGGGCCAATCCGCCCCGTATCTATCCTGGAAGGCGTTCAACATGGAGTTCGTGTCATCCTTACCCACGGAGACGGAGAGGAACTGGACATCCCCGCCGTATCTCTCCTTGATCGTTTTATAAACCTCCACCAGGTCCGGCATCTCCTTCTTGCACACCGAACAGTCCGTGGACATGATATCGATGACCAGCACCTTGCCGGTATAGGTATCGGGAGTATGGGTGGCCCCGGCTGTATCCTTCACGGTGAAATCAGGAACGGTATCCGTATCTGTGGAGGCGAAAGAGCTGAGGGAAAATATGGATATTAAAAGTCCAATGATTATGAAGATCGCCATCGTTCCCTTCATGGAGAGCAGTTTCCAGAAGGAACCTTTTCTCCCCTTTGAGAACAGATACAGTATCGGCGCCCCTATCACAAGGGCAATGCCCAAAAAGAGCCAGAAGCCGGAGGTATCGATCTCGATACTTCCCTTCTTTTCCGCCACGTCGGACGTGCCGTTTCCAAGGGTGAACACCTCGGAGGACCCCTGGGCCGCCTGGTCATCGTACATGAGGACCTGCGCATAAAGCGCTCCACCTCCGTAATCGATCTCCGCCGTCCCCATCGGGTCGCTGTAGGCGAGGCAGACCCCATCATCGTCGCACACCTCCTCGCCCGTTATCGTCAGCTCGACCGATTCCCACTCAGTGGCATTGGAGGCCACGGTATTGTAGAATAGATATGCCCTGGCGATCCCCACGTCATCATCCATCGTGACCGTGACGAAATTCCCGCTCACGGTGATCTCCGAGACCGTCGGCTCGGAGTTCTCCTTATCGAACGCGGTGGACCTGGAGGTTGCAGATTGGACCGATCTGGGGGACTTTGCCTTCAGGTTGCCATCCGTCCCCCTAGAGGAATCGGTGTCCCCTTCGTCATATACCGCCGCAACGGCGTAAACATCCTGGGGCTTTATCGGCACGGTAGCATCGGGGATGTTCCAGGTGGCCGAGAAGTAGTACTCATCCCTGTTGTTCAGCTGGAAGGTCTCCGCCTCTATCGCATATCCCCTGAACACCGCGTCGTTCACCACATCGTGCTTGTAGATCGTGGAGTAGGCGATGGCCGAGTCCTCGACCATGAACACGTATAGCGATCCCCTCAGCTGGGGCGCCCCTACGAGCTTGGCATTTCCATCGTATCTGACCACTCCCGAGACGAAGAACGAGCCGTCCTCGTATATCTGGTCAACCTCGAGGAACACGTAGGGGAAAGACCAGGTCAGCCTGTCCATCACCCTCAGGGGTTTATCATTATGCCGCAGCTGGGAGTCATCCACGGCAGTACGGATATTGGGCTCATCTATGGGAATTGTGGAAGTGGAGAAACCTCCG
>CBDVER010000195.1:0-4214 GCA_965373055.1 uncultured Thermoplasmata archaeon | reverse complement strand
CACTCCCAGGTGCAGTTATCGATCTCCTCATCCGTCGAAGCGCTTCCGTTCAGAACGATGATATCGTTCATGAGGGCCGTCGTGATCTCCTCGCCTGCGTCGGCTACAGGAGGGAGGTTCTCGGCAGAAGGGGCCTCCTCCGAACCGATGGAGTTGAGCGGGACGATCGCCGTTAAAAGGAGTGCCGTGATTGCCAGAAAAAGCGGGATGGTCTTGATGCCGACACCTCCCGTTCCTGGCCTTTTGACATTACTTTCCGGGACCACTCCTTTATCCCCCATTATACTGTACAAGTTCGCTATTATGGACGGATGATATAAAACCTTTGGCAGAAGGGAAAAAGCGTCCTCCGGACGGCCCTAGAAGAAGTCCTTCATGACCATTACCTCGTCTATCGGTCCCTCGATCTTGATCTTCCTCATGGCGTACGCCATGAGCGGGTTGAGCTTCTTCTCGATCAGTGCGGTCATCGTCTCCTTATCCGTGGTCACGGTCAGGGTCGGTGAATCGATGGTCCCCTCGCGGGGCTCCTCCATCCTTCCCCCCTTGATGGAGAGAATGTAGCTCTCATCGAGATCCGTGAAAAAGAGCACGATCGTGCGGTCCTTTGCCTCCATGAGCTCCTTTGCATCGGGATCGACCTCTATCTTGCTGTTGACGGTCTTGGCGATCTCCTTCAACATATCCAACATCTTCATCACCTGTTTTCTTTCCCGGGCGCCACCCTCACAAGGCCCAGGGACGAGTTGATCTCGGCCCATCCTGACAGCCCTATTTTCCCGAGATCCTCCAACCCTATCCTGTGGACGAGCGGTATCGATGCCACTATGCAACCAATGGTTATAATGGCATCGGCCCTGCACATTATCATGCCCCTGGGGGCGACTCCGTTCAACCTCATATTGTATATGACGTAAGATCCCACCGTGGAGCCCACTCCCTCCGTAAAAACCATTATCCGGCCGTTTAGATCGAGGGGATGTCCACCCCTTTCTATCGTTCCCTTCTCCGGGTCCACGTCACCCAGGAACGATACGGGCCCATCGATATAGACGACCTCGCCCTTCACCCAGCCCTCTTTTACTCCCTTGAGCCCCACGCCCGATATCTCCCGAAAGGAGGGTCCATCGGACAGGGTATCACTGTCCCTCTTCCTCTTGCTTGGCCGCGGGAGGAGGAGGAGCATCTTCCTTGGGATCCGGAGAAACGGCCAGAGAGGGCAGGGTATCGCCCGATTGAACCTTCTCCTGCATCTGTGCCAGGTCGGGCGGCGCCTCATCTGCCGCGGCCATCATCATGGCGAGCGGGTCAACCTCTTTCAGGTCGTCCTGAATGGATGCCACTCCCAGCTCAAGCTTCTTCGATTCGTCGAAAACGGGGCCTCCGCCAGACTGAACGCCAGGCAGGTTCCCATCCCCTACCGTCGTGCCTGGTGCCGAGGAGGTGCTCTTTATCAGGTCCCTTCCCCTTTCCCCGAAATGATCGTAGGGGTTCTCAACGGATACGGTCTCTATGTTCGCGGAGACCATCTTCATGTCCGTATCCTTGCTCCCGTAGACCACTCCCGCGGCCACGGAGAACTCCGAGTCCTTGGCCATCTCGTCGATGGTCTTCATATCTTCCGTGCTGATCTGTACCTTGGGCTTTTCCAGCATCTTCCTGCTGAGGTCCTCAAGGGTTCCCATGGTATCGGAGTAATCCGGCCTGCCCGTGTTCTCCTTCTCCCTCTCCACCTTCTTCTGGCTTATCTCCTCGGGGGTCATCTGCCTCCAGGCCGAATACGTCAGACCCTTGTACGGCTGTCTGAGGTACAGGGGGTCCCAGGTCTCCACGACAAGCTCTCCGTGGAGCTCCCTGGCGTTCTTCATGGCGATCTTTCGCAGCTTCTCGGGCGTCTTGTCCATATCTATCTGATAGGGGTCGGTTATCAGCGTCCACCCCCTGCCCTCAAGTGCCCTGAAAACAATGGACCTCCTCTCTACCGTAATGGTCTCGAACCTGATCTTGGTCTTGTTGAATATACTCATTTGACATACCGCCTGGAATCTTGAAACACCCTCCGGAGGGCCCCCTTATGCTAATGGTGAAGGAGTAGGGGTTATTTTTTATTTCTCTAATGTGTACGGGGTCCCCAAGTCGATGAAAAACGGACCGGAGAACGGATGATCATGGATCTACCACCACCCAATAGAAAAAGGAAGAAGGCGGGAGAGGAGGATAGTGCCCCTCCCCAGAACAAGAGGCCATTCGTGAGATGGGTAGCCATAGGGCTGGGAGTGCTGATGGTCGCCGTAGGCATACTTCTCCTCCTCTGGAGCTTCGCCTGGATGGCGGCCCCCGAGCCCGGCCCACTCGAGGATTCCTCCGGACTTTCGGGCGGGCCCGCCATAATGCTGGTAGGCGTCCTCTTTCTCGGTTTCGGAGGGATGTGGGTATACCTGGGCTACAACGATTTCCCCAGGGGAAAGAGGGAACAGCACATGCAGGGGTGCCCAAAATGCGACAGGCGCGTGGAGGCCGACCTGGATTTCTGCTACTACTGTGGGGAGCAGTTCGGAAGGGAGCGGGAACAGGCAGATAGCGACATGGATAAAAAGCCGCCCCGTTTGAAAAAACGGGTCCATTTCAAATGATCCAAGGCCGGGGAGGTGGATTGACCTCGGCGAAAGTACTATTATATGTTCCGCCCTATCCACCCTCATGAAGGCAGCACTTGAGGCGCTGAAACGGAGCAGGATATTCAGGGACCAATCCAAGCTCTCATTCGATTATGTACCGGATGAGCTCCCCGGACGTGAGGAGCAGATGGATGCGCTCGGGAGGCTGTTCCGCCCCGTCGTGTACGAGAAGATGGGACAGCACGTGCTGATAATCGGCCCCGTGGGCTCGGGCAAGACCGCGGTCGTGAAGAGGTTCTGCTCGCATCTTTCGGAGGCGGGCATGGAGAACCGCAGGGTGATAGAGAAGGTGCACGTGAACTGCAGGACCAGGAAGTCCGAATCGATGGTGATGCTCTCGATCTTAAACCATTTCGACCAGAGGTTCCCCGATAGGGGGTTCTCCATACCCGAGATGTTGGAGATACTGAAGAAACACCTCAAGAAGAGGGAGATACATCTGGTCATCATACTGGATGAGGCGGACGTTCTCCTGAAGAGGGCCGGCTCGGACCTGATCTACTCGTTCACCCGGCTGCAGGAGGAGGACTCCGACCTGCTTGGCTCGATCTCGCTGATACTGGTCTCGCAGAAGAGGGTGACGGACCTGATGGACCCGGCGTCGCTCTCCACGTTCAAGAGGACCAACGTAATTGATTTCGGCAGGTACACCAAGGAGGAGCTTGAGGCCATCGTGGACCAGAGGATAGAGCTCTCCTTCCAACCCTCATGCGTGGACCCGGGGGTCTCCGATATGATCGCCTCGATGGCCGAGGAGTACGGGGATGCGAGGTTTGCCATAGAGCTTCTTGAGAAATCCGGAATGGTTGCAGAGGAGAAGGGGGCCGACACGGTCTCTCCCGAACACGCCAGGTTTGCCAAGGCGGACGTGAAGCCCTTCGTATTCGAGGAGACCATTCAGCAGATCAACGTACACGAACAGATCATGCTTCTCGCCGCAGCAAGGCTCCTCCGCAGGACGGCCTACTGTTCCACCGGTGAGCTTGAGGACGAGTACAAGGCCATCTGTGAGAGCCTCAACAGAAAAGGCCTGGGCCATACCCAGTTCTGGCAGTACATGAAGGAGCTGGATGCCTTCGGGATATTCACCGCAAAACGGTCGGGGAAGGGCACCGTGGGAAACACCACGCTTATCACGATCCAGGACGTTCCTGTAACGGAGCTTATAGATTATCTCGAGAAGATGCTCTTCGTTTGAAACTAGTTAGAACATCGGATCAATCGGACCTTTTACTATAGCTTGAATACTGCTTTGATTTGAAATGAAGCACTCATGACCCTTCGGGCCACACATAAGGATGAAAATGGGTTGGTTCAGATCCCGCAACTTTTATAGAATTCCTTTTGAATTATTTGTCGTATAACACGCTAAACTCCAGAACTTTGTAACTCTAAAATTACCTATCCAACCTGATGACTACTGCATCATCTTCTCCCAATTTAAAGATGATCAACTTTTTACTGCTCAGGAAGGCTCGCAACTGGTCTCGGATAACTACCACCTCAACCCTCTGGCCGATGAATTCCTTTCCAATC